>JAAYMW010000150.1 GCA_012521175.1 Candidatus Epulonipiscium sp. | reverse complement strand
TACTGGATGAAATTGTGGAAAAGAGCCTTCAAGCGGCAGCCATTTGGGATGAAGTCAAAGACAGATTAAAAAAGAATGCTCTGGGATTATCAGGAGGACAACAGCAAAGACTTTGTATTGCAAGAGCCCTTGCTGTGGAACCGGAAATTCTTCTTATGGATGAACCCACTTCTGCTCTTGATCCAATTTCCACTTTAAAAATTGAAGATTTAGCGGTGACTTTAAAAAAGAATTATACAATCATCATGGTCACTCATAACATGCAGCAGGCAGCCCGTATATCGGATAATACCGCGTTTTTCCTTTTAGGTGAGATGATAGAGTTTGATAAAACGGAAAAGGTCTTTAGCAATCCAGGGGATAAGAGAACTGAAGATTATATTACCGGAAGATTTGGTTAATCTTTATCAATTTTAAATGAAAGGATTGAGGCTATGCCAATAAGATATGAATTCGAAAAAGAACTAACCAGGATGCACAAAGAGCTTTTGAAGATGGGGGCTCTTATAGAGCAATCCATTGACGATACAATTAAAGCTATGAAAAATCAAGATGTAGCTTTAGCTCGGGAAGTGATTCAAAGAGATGATGAAATTGACCAAATGGAACTTGTTATGGAGGCTGAATGCATCATGCTTGTCACAAGACAGCAGCCCATAGCAAGTGATTTAAGATTAATTGCTTCCGTGTTAAAAATCGTTACAGACTTAGAAAGAATTGCTGACCATTGTGCGGATATCTCCGAATATGTGATTCGGCTTTCCAATGAGCCATATAAAAAGCCTCTTGAGCATATACCTATGATGGCTCAACAGGTGAAAAAGATGGTTAAGGATACAATTGACAGCTACGTAGAAAAGGATATAGGGAAGGCAAGAAAAGTTATTGATGATGATGATATCGTAGACAAATACTTTGAGGATATTGTAAAAGAAATTCAAGACCTGATGAAAATTCAGGAAGATTTTATAATCCAGGGAACTTACTTCATTTTTATAGTAAAATATTTAGAAAGAATGGCAGACCATGCTACAAATATATGTGAATGGATTGAGTATAACATAACAGGAAAGCTCAAACATAAATGAAGCCCATTATATTTTATAATGGGCTTTTAAATGTGATATAATAATATTAATCTTATTAGTAAGGAGGATTAAAATGGTTACAATGCCTTTAGAAGATTTTATTGAAGAAGTAAAATCCGAAATCATTGGTTATGAAGAATTAGGAGAAGAAAAAGCTCTTGAGTGGGAGCAAAAATTTTTATCATTGGTAAATAGCGAAGGCAGATCCATACCTCAAATCGAAGTAAAGAATGGTAAAAAATTCTATCGATTAGAAGACGAATCGGAAATATTTAAAATTGTGGATATGTATCTAGCCGCAGTAGACAGTGGCGAAGAAGAAGAGTACTGGAAAAAGTGGGATTAATGCTTATTATCCAAGGCTGCTTTTATTCCATCAAGAAGGATTTTTGTTGTATACACAGATTCTTCAGGGGCTTTGACATCTAAACTTTGTTTTTTGGTAATCTGTTTGTTAAGATAAGCCATGGTAGGCTCAATAAGAGGGTACATAACAGCCATGTCTTTATTAAAATCGGTTAATTCAACAGAAGTAATTTTATCGTCTTCAACGACTACTGAAATATTGAAAGAAGCATAATCCAGGTTGACTGGAGCGGTGTATACTCCGTCATCATAGATAGCCGTATCTCCTTTTTTGTTAGGAATGAACATAAAGATGAGTACGATGAGCAGTATCAATCCTAAAATAGCAAATAGGGATGTATAAATGACTTCTTTCAGCCTCAAAACAAATATTTTTGTGGAAGACATATTAAGCCTCCTTACATATATAAGTGGTTACAATTTTATATATATGAAGGAGGCGTTAAATTATGACTGATATCTATGAAATCAATTGATTAATTTATTAAATTGTAATTCAGCAATTTGGAGATTATTAAAAAATAAATACCTGTTCTTTTCACCAGGATAGATAGACTTTTGAAAAATAATATAACTTTTTTCCGCTTGTTTTTCCAGAAGATAAAGGAAGGTCTGTGAATTTGGGTCAGATTTAATCTTTACATATTTAGTCATCATAGTTCTCCTTTCAATACTTTAGTTTTCATTGAAGATATTACCATATATTAATATATCTTTCAATAAAAACAAAATATGAAAAGACTATCTATTCTTTCATTATTCTACAAAAGCCATTATTTTTTTCACCACATCTTCCATCACATCATTGATTTTTTCAAAATCCATGTTGGGAATATAATAACTTTCCAGTTCATCGTGAGCTTTTTTGGCTTTTTGAATGGATGTAATGGCTCTTTGAAGAAGATCTTCAAAGAGTTTTTTATCCCTGTCGATCTCAGCCTGAAGGGGTCTATGGATAGGCTCTTCCAGACAAGTCGTAATGTCCATTACATTGGTCGGAAGGACTTTAGCCTTATGATAGTCATTCGATACTGTAATTGCGCAGTCCAGTTCAGGAATAATAATGTCTTCAATTTTATCTACATCTATAGGGGAATGATAACATTCCACATAAAAACCTCTTGTAACTGCTTCATTATGGATTTTGTCCATGAGCTGTTTTGCAGAAGCGCCAGGGGAATCTTTGATCGTATATACTTTTTTACTGGTTCCAATGATGGTATGAAGATATTCTGTTAAGCCATTAGGGGTTATGGCTGTGCCGAACAGATGCCTGGCCTTTCCGATTTTGTTTCCGGCAGGATGGTTTTCAAATATGGATTCTAATACTTGCCATGCCTTTAAATTAAGTTTTGAATGATTCAGCGCAAGTTTTTCTGTATTTGCCCATGCTTCATAAATGGCAGCTCCTGCTGCTAAATAATTATAAGCCTTTTTAAACAGCCGCCCTACTTCTTTATGAATGCTCATAATCTTATCTTTATTTTTACGAATGCCCTCTTCATTCCAATATCCCCCTAAGTTAAGGATTTCGTCTATTGCCCCGGGATTAACAGGGTCTACAACATGGGGTGCAGTTCCGTCTAAAATGGCTACCTTTAAATCTGTAATAGCAATTGCATCCAGGGCATTATTATCGGAAGAGCAATGGTGATGTTCGAGATTGTATCCTAAATTGTAAAATCTTTCGCTAATCTTTTTCATAAAAGAGGACTTGCCAACTCCTGGTCCTCCTTTTAGAATGATAATTTTTTTGGCATCTTCCTGGAATAGGATATTGTCATAAAATGACACAAATCCTTTCGTTGTATTGCCACCGGGAAAAACATGCTTTATAAGTCCTTTCTGATTCATTGATATGCCTCCTGAACCGATTTATGTAATATATTTTATGTTCAAGTAGAAAATAATATGAAATTATAAAATTACTTAATTTGAACAAACTAAAGGAGTAAAGGAGGTGAATCGATGAGCATATTTATTCGTCATAAATTGGTTGAAGATCAAGATGGATATATTTTAACCTTATATCTGAATCCAAACCTCACTGAGTTTTCTAGAGAAATCGGAATTTCAGAAAATACCGGAGTTGTGAAAGATACTGGAATCATAAAAGATACTGGGAATGTGGGGATACTAGATAAGAGCATTAAAAGTTATATCACATCCCATTTTCCAAATATCAAAGTCAATGCAGTAAAAATAATGGTTGGCTCAATTTTATTGACGACTCTTCCTTTTTCTGGGACAGTTCAGGATGTTAGTGCAGCAACAGCGCCCCAAACCCAGGTAGTGCAAGGGGCTGAACAGAGCGTTAAAGTAATCATAAACGGAAAGCAGATTCATTTTTCTCAACCACCTATGCTTATAAATGGAACAATTTATATTTCCATTCGTGGCGTTACTGAAGCTTTAGGCGGAGAAGTTTGGTGGAATGATGAAACGAAAACTGTAGGCATCAATAAAGGAAATATCCAAATCGCCTTTATTGTTGGCGATAATAAAGCCCGGATTAATGGTGAGAGAGTCTCTATGGAACCGTCCTTTATAACCAATGGGGTGACAATGGTACCTTTAAGATTCGTGGCAGAAGCCTTTGGAATGACCGTAAACTGGGACCAAGTTGAAAAAACAGCGACGCTATTTTCAGAATCAGTAACCCACCAAGTAAAAGCAGGAGACACTTTATTCAAATTAAGCCAACAGTACGGAATATCCATAGATAAACTTAAAGCCATAAATAACTTATCCAGTGATATAATCTATGTCGGGCAGATTCTAAAAGTAAAAGAATCAGAAGCATCTAAACCAAAGGAAGAAGTAAATCCTCAGAATTATACCGTAAAAGCAGGAGATTCCCTTTGGAATATTGCAAATAAATTTGGAACAACAGTTGATGAGATTAAAAAGGCTAATCAGTTGATGGGCGACACAATTTATGTCGGTCAGGTTTTAAAATTAAAAGCGGATACCAATGTTCAAACTCCGGCAAATCCTCAAGACAATAGTGTGTCTTATATCACTTATACCATTAAGGCCGGAGATACTATGTGGGAACTTAGCAACAGATATGGGATTCCTATGACAGAGTTACTGAAAGCAAATAATATGACAGTTGATAGTCCCTTATCTATTGGTCAAAACATTCTCATTCCTGTTCATAATATACCTGTTAAGGAAAGAGTGAGTGAAAAGCATGGAGAGTATTTAGACTGGTGGACTGAGGCCCAATATGTTTTTCCGATCGGCAAAGTTGCTACGGTAACGGATTTTCAGACAGGCAAAAGTTTTCAAATAAAAAGAACCACTGGTGCAAGTCATGCCGATTGTG
>JAAYMW010000149.1 GCA_012521175.1 Candidatus Epulonipiscium sp. | reverse complement strand
TTCATTTTTAAACCCTAAATTTTTTCCAGTAAAAATCGGAATTTACATATTTCAATTATTATTCATCTAAACCATTACATATCAAGGGGCTACGCCCTATTTATTTTTTAATCTGCGAAACTTCTGCATATTTTCTTTATTATCACCAGTTTCCAAAACATTATATCTAATAAAAAAAACAACGTCAAGGCGTCATATGATTTCTATTTCGATATCATAAATTTCCGCTTCAATATTATTTTCTATATAATTAATTACATTTTGAATCATTTGGTCGGCATGTTGGGTCTCCTGAGAAACACAGGCAATGCCTATCACTCCATTCTGATGGGAATCCTGCATTTCTATTTCAGCAATGGATACATTAAAGCGATGTTTGACTTTGCTTATAATACTTTTTAAAATCATTCTCTTTTCCTTTAATGAGGATACCCAGGAAGCACGAAAATAAATCTTGCACGTTCCAATAATCATAAATAACACTCCATTTATGTGTTAAATAACTAAATAAAAAGTTTTCCCATACTTAGGAATATTATAATACTATATTATCATATTCCGTAAAAAAGAACAAAGTGCTCTTAAAGGCGAATCAGTATTTTGCCTATTGACATATTCTAAAATTTACATTATACTAAAATATGCGTTTAACAAATAAGTCATTTAATAAGTATGCGCGAGTGGCTCAGTGGTGGAGCATCGCCTTGCCAAGGCGAGGGTCGCGGGTTCGAATCCCGTCTCGCGCTTAATGTTAATGTAAAAAGGACTCTTCGTTTGAAGAGTCCTTTTTATTTTTTATGCCTTGCTATTTAACAGGATTGGTACCAGCCATTTGTTGTTCTTGTTTTTCAATCATTTTTTTAACCATGTATCCGCCCACATAACCAGCCTGAGCAGATGTTAAGTCACCATTGTACCCTTGTTTTAATGGTACTCCGATTTCGTTAGCAACTTCAAATTTAAATTGATCTAAAGCTGCTTTTGCTTGAGGAACTGCTTTTCTATTTGTGGTATTAGCCATTTTTTTCACCTCCATGGTAGTATTATGTCTCTTTTTGTAAATTAATATGAGATTTTTTGCAAGGGAATTATTACCATTCTCAAAAACCTTTGTACCAACTATTACATATGAAAATAAAAATAAAGTTTGATATAATGAAGTCACAACTATTGTTTTACGGTATAAGGAGGACAGACATAATGGATTCATCTCAAGCCAATCAATTCTGCAAACACACATTTCTACAAGTCTATCAAAAAAACATCGAAGAAAAGCTTCAAAAAATCGACTTATTTCTAAAAGTTTCTCCCCAAAAATTAAATATTCACTCCACCTCAGAATTATTAAATATCAGTGAAGAAGAGGTAAAAGATTTAATGCTAAAAAATAATATCAGCAGTATTAATCCTGCTTCTTTTTTTATGATTATGGTTCAAGGCAGCAGTTACATATGTGGACTACTAAGAAGAGAATTACAAAGAGGTTCAAAAACCGTGTATACAATAGAAGATATAGCCTATATCTATCAGCTCAATCCACAAAAAGTAATTGATGCAAAGAAAGAATCAAATATCGATGAAATCACCTCTAAAAACATTAAAACCCTATTTGAGTACATACCCGTACACATCTGGGAATGAAAAACTTAAAAAAGTGACTTACCTCAAAACTTTAAAGGCAAGTCACTTTTCTTAATTTTGTTTCTCATTATTTTCCTAATGGTGACACGCAACATAATGGCCCGGTTTTATTTCTTGTAATGCAGGTCTTTCAGTCCTACATTTTTCTGTTGCCATTGGACATCTGTCTACAAATTTACATCCTTTTGGAGGGTTGATAGGACTTGGAACATCCCCCTGTAAAACAATTCTCTCTCTTTTTCTTTGTATTGCTGGATCTGGAATCGGGATCGCGGACAGCAGGGCTTTTGTGTAAGGATGAAGAGGATTTTCATATAATTCATCGCTATCGGCCAATTCCACTATGGAACCTAAATACATGACTGCTACTCTGTCAGAAATATATCTTACCATAGAAAGATCATGGGCAATAAAAAGATACGTGAGTCCCATCTTTTGTTGCAGCTCCTCCAAGAGGTTTACCACCTGAGCCTGAATCGATACGTCCAATGCGGAAATCGGCTCATCACATACAATAAATTCAGGATTCATTGCCAGAGCTCTTGCAATACCTATTCTTTGTCTTTGTCCTCCGCTAAATTCATGAGGAAATCGATTCGCATGTTCTTTATTCAGGCCTACCAATTCAAGCAATTCATGAATACGATTGGTTCTTTCCTGCCCTTTCAGCAGATTATGAATATCAATGCCTTCACCAATAATGTTCGAAACCAACATTCTAGGATTTAACGATGCATAAGGATCCTGGAAAATCATTTGAACATTTTTTGTAAAATCTTTTGCAGCCTTCCCTTTAAGCTTAGAAATGTTTTGCCCTTTAAACTCTACGCTTCCGGATGTCGCAGGATAAATATTAAGAAGAGTCCTTCCTGTTGTGGATTTTCCGCATCCTGATTCTCCAACTAAGCCTAAGGTTTCACCTTTATAGATATCAAAGGAAACATCGTCTACAGCTTTTAGGTAAACACCTTTTTCTACTTCAAAGTATTTTTTAAGATTTCTTACTTTTATAAGAACTTCCTTTTCTTTATTTTTCATAATGACTTTGCACCTCCTTGAGTTGGAGACTTTTTAGTAGTTTCAACAGGGTTCTCTACCTTGGGTGCCAGTTCATGATTCAGCCAACATGCAGAATACTGATTCTCTCCTGTTTTAAACTGTGGTGGCATCTGCTTTCGGCAAATTTCCATCGCATGTTCGCATCGATCCGCAAAAGGACACCCTTTAGGAGGCACTAATAAATCCGGAGGAGTCCCTTCAATAGAATCTAATCTTCCATTTTCTTTACTTATATCCAATCTGGGCACTGATTTTAATAATCCCCAGGTATATGGGTGTTTGGAATGATAAAAAATTTCGTCCGTTGTACCGCTCTCTACGACTTTTCCTCCATACATAACGATAATTCTTTGAGCTGAGTGAGCTACAACCCCTAAATCATGGGTGATTAAGATAATGGAGGTTTTTATTTTATTCTGCAAATCTTTCATTAAGTCTAAAATTTGTGCCTGAATCGTTACATCCAAAGCTGTAGTCGGTTCATCAGCAATCAAAATTTGAGGATTGCACACCAGAGCAATCGCAATCATGGCCCTTTGTCTCATCCCGCCTGAAAATTGATGCGGGTATTCATGAAATCTCTGTTCAGGATTAGGGATTTGCACCATTTTAAGCATTTTTAGTGCTGCTTCTTTTGCTGCTGCCCCTTTAATTTTTTGATGTTTTTTTAATCCTTCCATTATTTGTTTCCCTACAGTTATGGTTGGATTTAAAGAGGTCATAGGGTCCTGGAAAATCATTCCTATTTGATTCCCTCTAATCTTCTGCATTTCTTTTTCTTTATACTCTAAAATATTATTGCCATTAAACAGGATTTGCCCACCTTTATATTTTACAGGCGGTTCAGGATTGAGCCGCATTAAAGATTTTGCCGTAACAGACTTTCCCGAACCAGATTCTCCTACAATGGCTAAAGTTTCACCTTCATACAAATCAAAAGAGAGATCCCTTACCGCTTGGACTTCTCCGGCATAAGTATCAAAGGAAACTTCTAAATTTTTAACTTCTAAAATTTTCTTCATGAGACTCACCTCCTATTTTCTAAGTCTTGGATCAAGAGCATCCCTAAGCCCGTCCCCTAATAAATTAAATGCAAACATGGTCAAACTGATAGCAATTGCCGGGACGAGTAATTGGTGAGGGAATTGCCTAAATATTTTTGCTCCCTGGTTCGCTAAAGATCCCCATGATGCATACGGTACAGGAACTCCAAGACCAATAAAGCTTAAAAATGCTTCTGCAAAAATCATCTTGGGAATCATCATAGTCATATCTACGATAATAGGCCCCATGGTATTGGGAATAAGATGTTTTAAAATAATCCTTTTGGAATCAGCTCCTAAAGTTTTTGCAGCGACTACATATTCGGAATGTTTAAGCCTCATCACTTCTCCACGGACAATACGGGCTGTTCCCATCCATCCCGTGACAATTAACACAATGCTTATAGGTTTAATCCCCGGATCCATTACGGTAAGCAATAAAATGGTATAAAGCATATCCGGTACCGTCATTAATATTTCGACAACACGCATAAGAATGTCATCGACTTTTCCTCCCATATAGCCTGATATACCCCCATAAAGTATTCCGAAAATAGCTGTTACAAATACTGAAATAAAGGCTATAAAGAAGGAAATACGTCCCCCTTCCCATAATCGTGTAAACAGATCTCTTCCAAATTCATCTGTTCCAAACCAGTGGGTTTTATTAAACCATTTTTCCCCTTTTGTTTCGATAATCAGATTGGATCCCTTTTTTGCAAATTCAATCCCTCTAAAATCAGGATCCTGTGCCAATAATCTTTCACCTTCAGCATTTAACTTATCTACAATGCTAACCCAAGTATCTGTATTGACAACATCTATAACAAGTTCATATTCTTTTTTATCTCCCTGCCAGGATTCATCCGCTTGATTTCCGATTTTAAAACCTAATTTCCCTGCAGATTTAAGCTGAACATTTTTAAACTTAATCTTGCTTTTACGATAATTAGGAATATATTCTTCATATTTAAAAACATCGTTGGATATAAGAGTAATACTTCGGGCGTTGCTCATAATAGGTGTTTGATTCTGCTCTGCCAGGTTTTGCTTCTCATAGGTATGGCCATATAAAGATTTTGTAATGATAGGGCCTATAATAGACATAATAATTAAAATAATTAAAATAAAAAAAGAGACCACCACCACTTTGTTGTTTTTCAATCTTCTGTAGACATCTTTCCAATAAGATAAACTTGGTCTTTTAATTTCTCCTGCAGCTTTTAAATTTTTACCCACATGAGTAAAATCACTTTGGTCTAATTGCATATTGGTCATCTATTTTCCTCCCTTCCCTGCAATTCTAAGTCTAGGATCAATAAAGCCATAGATAATATCCACTATTAAAATTGAAAGGATAATCAATGCGGCATAAAAAATCGTAATTCCCATGATCATAGGATAATCCTGTTCGGTAATTGTCGAAACAAAATACTCTCCCAATCCGGCTACAGCAAAAATCTTTTCGACAACAATTGAGCCCGTAATAAGAGCTGCAAATAATGGGCCCAATACAGTAATAACGGGCATAATGGCATTTCTTAGTACATGCTTCCATACAATTTGATACCTTGAAAGTCCTTTGGATTTTGCAGTACTAATATAATCCTGTCCAAGAACTTCTAAAGTAGTTGTCCGCATGAGTCTGGAAATGGTAGCCAATGAACTTAATGCCAAAGTAATAGACGGCAAAATCAATGACCATTGTGTTTTATCCACAGTTACAGGGAACCATCCTAACTGAACGCCAAAAAGGTAAGCCAGAATAGGGCCTAAAATAATCGAGGGTATGGATACTCCGATGATTGCAATAATAATGGATAAATAATCTAAAAATTTTTGATGGTTTAAAGCTGCAACGACTCCAAAAAATATGCCAAAAACCACAGCAATAATCAAAGCTCTCCAACCTAGAGCAAAGGATTTTGGGAAACTCTGTTTGATCATATCGGATACAGAACGCCCCGGATATTTTATAGATGTTCCCAGATCACCTTTTGCTATATTTTTCATATAAATGATGTATTGCTCGGAGAGAGGCTTATCCAAACCATATTTTACTCTTAAGGCTTGTTTCACTTCCGGTTTTAATTTGGGATCGGTGAACGGATCATTTGGAAGTGCGTGCATTAAAAAAAATGTCAATGTTGCTATAACCCAAAGGGTTCCCAGTGCCATTAAGAGCCGTTTTAAAATATATTTCAGCACACAAGTAACCTCCTGTCTTTGTTTTTGATACTAAGAGAGGTATATGTATATGCACATATACCTCTCTCCTTATAATTGTTTTTAATCGATACCTAGCTTATTTTTGTTTCTCTATATTTTTTGCATTCATATCAATATCTGCCCAATAGAAGTCAGTAGTTGCGCCTACCCCTCTGATTACAACACCAGTCACATAATTTTTGAATGTGAAATGAACATTTCTAAAGTACATTGGTGCTACAACAGCATCTTCTATAAGAATTTTTTCTGCTTCATACAGATATTGAATACGTGTTTGAGCATCTCTTTCAGTTTTTGCTGCCTGAATGAGTTTATCATATCCCGGATTATTATATCTTCCGTTATTGTTTGGATTTACAGATTCAAACAATTCTAAGAAAGTCATCGCATCAGGATAGTCAGGGCCCCATCCGGAAGCACTCATTCCAAAATCACCATTTTGAAGTCTTGTTAATCTTTCTGCCCATGGAAGTGGAACAAGATTTACATTGATTCCGATTTCTTTCCAGTCAGCCTGGAATTTTTCAGCAACTTTTTGGTCAATATCTCCATCACCAATGAGCAAGTCAAGAGTCGGAAGTTCAGTCATTCCTAATTCTTTAAGCCCTGCTGCCAAGTATTCTTTTGCTTTTTCCTTATTGTTGTCTTCGAAAAGTTCCATTTCGTTTTCTTCACGGAAAGTTTTCTCAAGTCCTGGAAAGTCTTCTGGAACAATAGCCAATGCAGGTCGATCTCCAATATTGATCTTTTCAACAAAAGAAGTTCTATCCATTGCATACATTAATGCTTTACGGATGTTAGCATTTTGTGTAATTGGATTATCGAAATGGTTAAAATCAACATAGAAGATACTGAAATCGGAACGATTAATCATTGGTTGCAGATTTAATTCATCCAATATCGCCACATCTTCAAAATCTGGCACGTCTTTTGATTGAATTGCAGAACCATCTAAAACTCCGGTTTTTAATAAGTTTGTTCTTGTTTCTACGTCATTTACTATTTTCATATTGATAACATCAATATGAATATTATCCTTATTCCAGTAGTTTTCGTTCTTAACTAATTTAAAATAATCTTTATGAACCCATTCTGCAACTTTCCAAGGTCCGTTAGCAAGAAGTCCTTCTGCTTCAATACCATATTTATTTGCTGCACTTTGTTCATTATAAAATTCTTCTTTAACAGGAGCATATACCGCAAAGGCAGTTAAGTTAGGGAAATATGGTGCTGGCACTGCAAGTGTAATCGATATAGTATTACCTTCTGCAACAGCTTTTACATTTTTCCAAAGCTCATCTTTTTTAGCCTGAAATGCATTTAATTCTTCTTCTGTCATCGCTTCGATACGAGCACCTTGTTCTTCTTCATTAAGCTTTTCAAAGTTTGCATCTTTTTCTGTTAAGAAAGCAACCTTATCGTATGCTGCATAATCAGCAGCCCCTTCGATATAATCAGCAATTAAGAAACTGTATGCTCCAGATGTATCTATTGCCAATCTCCATGCGAAGAAGAAATCATCTGCAGTAACTGGAGTTCCATCAGCCCATTTTGCATCTTCACGAAGTTCAAAAGTATAAGTGTTCGTTGCTTCGTCATAGGTATATCCTTTAGCAACCCCTGGTTCAAGAGAAGAGTCATCTTTACCAAATCTCATTAACCCTTCCATAAACATATTTTCAACCTGAATGTCAGGTTGTCCCCACATTTGTTGAGGGTCTAAGGTTTGAGGTTCTGAAGATAAATAATAATCTAATACCTTCTCGCCCTCATAATCGGATGCACCGTTTTGTTCTGTTTGCTGACCTGCTTCACCAACTGTTTGTGTATCTTCCTTCTTGCCACAAGCTGTTAATGCAACGCCAAGAACTATAACAACAGCTAAGAGCATAGCCCATTGTTTTTTTAATTTCATTGAATAGCCTCCTTCAATATTTGATTAATATATCAAGCAATTAAAAACATAAATAGTATAGCACCAAAACTTTCTGTTTGCAATTTAATTCTTTTCATTTGCAATTATTGACACCTCATCTTATTGGAAAGATAAAATCAGAATTAATTTTTTAAACGCTTTGAAAAAGTCCGGATTTTCAATATAATATAATTAACAGCTTTAATAATACTTAGAAAAGAGGTCATGCTATGGAAATAGAAAGAAAATTTTTAGTGAAAGAGATACCTGAAAATCTAGACAAATTTGAAAAACGAGAGATTATGCAGGGATATATTTCAATTGATCCAACCATTCGATTAAGAAAAAGCAATGATGAGTACTTTCTGACGGTTAAGAGTAAAGGACATCTAAAAAGAGAAGAAATGGAATTTCCTTTGACCAGGGAACAGTTTGAAAATCTTTGGCCAAAAGTAGATTCCTCTACCATTTATAAAACCCGATACAATATTCCTTTAGAAAATAATCTCATTGCAGAATTGGATATATACCATAAAAATTTAGAAGGATTGCTAACCGTTGAAGTGGAATTTGATTCAGAAAAAGATTCGGAAAAGTTTATTCCTCCACATTGGTTTGGAAAAGATGTGACCCATGACAGCAGATACAAAAATAGTAATGTTGCTGTTTATGGCGTACCAAAAGAATAAAAAAATAAAAACCATGACTTTCGTCATGGTTTTTATTGTGTAATGCGGATGAAGGGAGTCGAACCCCCACGCCTAAGGCGCTAGATCCTAAGTCTAGTGCGTCTGCCAGTTCCGCCACATCCGC
>JAAYMW010000148.1 GCA_012521175.1 Candidatus Epulonipiscium sp. | reverse complement strand
GCAATGCTATTTAGGCTGTCCCCTGGCTTTACGGTATGCATAATATAAGAGGATGCAAAGGCACTGGATGGGGCGCCAATAAGTACAAGTAGAGATAAGAGTTTTGCAACCAATCGTTTCATAGTATCATCCTTTAAATAAATTTAACATTTGTATCAAATATGTTAACTAATATATTAATATTGTAACATTTTCTTAATAATTTTCAACCGGTTTTTTTTGGAAGAATGCTCAAAAAAATAGGGGCGGTGCATACCGCCCTTACAAACTCTTTCTTAATTCTTCCATAATCAATGGATTCTTTTCTTTTATATGTTCTAAGTATATATCGATATCTCCATCAAATTCTAATGTTTCTTCAAATAATGCCATCTCCAATGAATTTCTTATGGCATTGGACATATTCCTCTTATGTAAATCTTGATAATTATCCATAAGGTACTTTAATGTAAACTTTAAACTATCTACTATTTTTGCATGATCAAATGCTTTCTTTGCCCAAACTTCACGACTGTCTGCCTCTATTGTATTAGTTATTGTTCCCTGTTCTATCCCCTCTTTAATCATATCTTTGATATAACCCACAAGACAGTTTTGCCCCTGACAATGGCCGCATTTATTTTCGCCAAGGCAAATATTATCAAAATTGTTTTTCATCTGATTCATGTATTCATACAGAGTTATAGCTGCTTTTTGATAAGATGATTTTTCTCCTCTTTTCTTCTTGTCTAATATAGGCTTAATCAGTAGTGCTGAACAGATCACAATAAATACTATAAATCCAGATACGTTAAATATATTGATATATTGTTCCGGCAAGGACGTATACAGCTTCATGCTTCCAAAAGCTAAAAATAAGCCATAAGCAATAAATTTCATGAATAACTCAGGAATTTTATCCCCTATTTTACTTCCTACAATAATGCCTACGCCGCTGGTTAATAACATTCCACTAACAGTTCCAAGTAGTATAAAAAATGGATAAGCAGCATCTACCGATAGGGTAATAGCCGTCAACTGTGTCTTGTCTCCTAATTCTCCAATAAAAAAAGCTGCTGCAACAGTTAATACGGGGCCTAATTTTTTTGTACTTTCTTCATCGTCTTCGTCATCATCTTCTTTTAAAGACCAAAATGCAAAGAAGATAAAGGCACTACCTGCAATCATCTGAAGAACATTGGCTGGAATCATTCCTCCGATTAATGAACCGAATAAAACAGCTACTCCATGATTTAAAAAAGAACCAATCAATACCCCTAAAAGCACTTTGGACATTTTATATTTTGTGGCAAACATCATAGCAAGAATCTGAGTTTTGTCTCCCATTTCAGCTATAAAAATAAAAAGTAATGCTTGTAGATATTCTTTTAACATCTTATTTCCTCCTCTGAATCCATAAAAAATTAGCACACAAAAAAGCGAAACTTTCTGCTTAGTAAAAAACATAATTTACTAAGCTAAAAGTCTCGCTTCTTTAGAACAGACTCTAAAGCAAATAGAACCAGGCAAATGCCAGTATGTTGATTCTATTTATAGCTTTCGCTACAGCTACTCCCTTCTAACTCTACAACTATAAAAATATCATAAATCTGCATAAAATTCAATAAGTATTAATTTGATTCATCCTTTTATTTCCAGTTATCCACATTTTATCCACATTTTGTGGACAGTATGTATATATATGGTAAATTATATACATGGTTATCCACATAAATTGACTAGACTCTATGTTCTATATTATACTGATCCCCAAATAAAATAACTGTTTTCATTTTCTGTAGCAATTTAGCGATAAATATTGAGGCTATGATGATAAAAAGCGCTGCAATTATAGTAAAAAGCATCAGCAATACTGGGTGATTGGTCCTTACGACGTCTTTTATCACTGTGACAAAAAAAGGATGAATCAAATATATTGAAAAAGAATATTTCCCCATTTTGTCAAGTAAAAGTTTAATACCATTATTCTTTAAAACAATTATTCTGGAAAGTTTTAAAACAATAATTGATGCAAAAAATACATAGCCATACCATATCATCTGATAAGTAAAAGTGTTAATCGGCCTACCCAATTCGATATCAAAACAAATTTTTAAATATCCCCCCATGAAGCCTAACGCTGTTAAAAAGATAATTTTAAAATATTTATCTATGATTTGAAGCCACTGAGGATAATTGCATCCAATCCAAAGACCTAACCACACAATTATAAAATACCAATAAAACAAAGTTGCAGGATAGGGAAAAATTTTATAAATAAATATAAAACTTATTGATCCAATAAAAAATAATTTGTATTCCTATACCAGTAATAAGTGTCACAAAATGATTTTTCTTCAGTCTTTGTATAAGCCCAATCAGTAACGGTGCTAAGAAATATATTTGAATAATAACGGACATAAAGTAAAGATGGGAATAACCCTTTCCAAATAAAATCCAAAATGCCCAGTCAGAAACGGAAATCAATTGCTGATATTTTATGGCTCCAACGAAATATCTACATAAAATATATGCAATACTCCAAAACAAATAAGGCATTAATATAACATTAATTTTTCTTTTATAGAACTTCAGAACATCCATTTTTTCCTGTTCTAAATTATATGTAAGTAAAATTGAAGCAATAAGTATAAATCCAGGAATCGCAAACTGAATAACTCTATTAAAAGCATAATATAAATCATAGGTCATAGTAGAGGTATTAATCCTGCTGATGGGAATATACAAAACATGAATAAGCACCACACAAAGGATCAAGATTCCTCTCATGGTTTGTATCTCTGGTATCCACTGTTTTTTCATCGGATTCCTCCCATAAAAGATGATATAGTAATAGGAAATTCAGAGGAATTTCCTATGTAATAAAAAACCAACTTAATGAAGTAACTAACTCCATCAAGTTGGTGCTTCATATAATTCATTCATGTTAGTTTACTGTTATGATGTTAATTGCAATAGGAAGACTGGAGCCTCCTGCATTCATCATTTCAAACTCCAATACTTCTTCCTGTCCATCTTCCAGTACATATTCTATAACGGTTGATGCATATTCGGAATTCATTTCAGGGGTATTAAAGAATCCATCATAATTCTTTACTGCTGCTGCACATCTTCCTCCTCTTGGGTTCAGACGAATACGAATCGTTTTTGTTTCTCCTGTATTGTTTACAACCGGAATTTTAATTTTATAGGTAGCCCCATAGTGTCCTATATTGCTTACAGTTCCATATTCTTGTCCAAAACTGGTGTCGGCAGAAAAAATATTATCTGTCTTTCCATTGGATATGGAATATGCAGTCTGCCAAGTTCCAGCTTCATATGTTGGAAGTTCTGTTGTAAGGTTTGCAAATGCCCATGTTCCCCTTGGATGTTTATTATTAGAATCCAGAGGAAGAGGCTTGTCTTTTATAGATGTTAAATGCAATCCATCGTTTTTACTAATAACAGTACGTATAATGTAATTAAGTTTTCCAGTTCCTGATTTTTTCTTAACTTTAAATTCATATTGGAATCCGATGAGATTCCCTGAACTCACATAGAAATCATCAATAATTTGTGAACTTCTCGATCTTATAGCAGTTTTATCCAAGGCAATATAGGGAAGTTGATTGCTTATGCTGAGTTCTGCTACTTTTAATCCCACATCGTAAATTCCCCAGCCTCTGCTGCTGGTTTTGGCAACGCCTCTTGTACTTACCAACTCAATATCATTGGTATCGGATAGGTTTTCAATCGTGATGCCTATGGTTACAGGTTCATCAAACTTATTTTCATGATATCCAAATACGATGTGATTGATATATTCCTCATCCTCTTCCACAAGGTCCTGCCAAAGTGTTGCTGCATCATAAGGAACCGTTCTTTCATTAAGTGTTTCCGGATTATCACTAACCATTAATCTTGTATTGCCTTCCGCTTTAGGTTCCGGGGCATTGGTAGGAACGACGCCTCCTCCAATGAACTCTTTCTCTAAAAATTTCAAGGCAAAAGCTGCTTCTTTATTAAAAATGCTCACTTCTTTGGTAGACCCATTCCAAACGGTTGTCGCACTAAAAACTTGTTCGAGTAATTTTAGCGGAACATAAAGCGTATCATTATAATCTATAATTTTACCTTGATATGTTATTGGATAACCATTTACTGTTGCCTTCTTATCTCCAATGCTGATTCTTAGTTCAATGCCATCTTTAATGCCAACGAATTCTCCTGTTATATAATCATGAAATGATTTAACACCCATTGCTCTAAAAACAGGCTCTACAGGAACCATCCCAACTCCATCAGTCATGATTGGACTAAAGGAAGTATTTACTCTTTTTTTATCTACAAGAATACTCATGTTGGGATATTCCTGAATTTTTGGAGGAATAATAAAATTAGTAGTAATGATAGCGGTTTTATTATCTGCATCCCATTCTACATTTCCACCAAAAGCTTCGCCTACAAACCTTAAAGGCACATATGTACTGTCTTTGTAAATGATTGCCGGTTGATCCAATTCAACCGGCTCATCGTTCCTGAAAACCGTAGAAGAATCAATGGTTATTTTTACTGTAGTATCTTCCTTATTAGCATATACTGTCCTTTCTTCAGCATTCCACTCTACTTCGATGCTCATAGCTTCAAAGATTGATCTTAAAGGAGCTAATATTCTGCCGTTTTTAATAATCGGTTTAACAGAGGGTTTGAAAAACTCTTCATTAATAATGACGGTGATATCCGTTTCAGAGACTGTATTATCTTCTTTTGAAGTATCCTTTGCGTAAGTTTCTGTTAACATGAAGTTAAAAATCATGCTTAATAAAATGCCAAAAACTAGTACCCTTTTCATTCGCTTCATACCCTACCTCTTTCTTATATTATACTAAATGATATACAAGTTCATTGATTATCTCTAAATATTCAAATCTCTTTAATTCATTCTTTTTAATAGATGGACTAATGCCTAAGCTATCTTTATAAAACCTTTCTATATCCTCTTTTTTGGCTAAAGAATCAGTTCTGTCCATTAAATCCAATCTATTATAATGTAAAAATCCTAAATAATACGGCTGTTTTAAGTAAATCGATTTATCCCTTGGAGAATTGCAGATTTTTTCAAGAGCTTTTTTGTAGTCGTCCTTTGTCAGAGTCATCATAACCATTTCCCCAATGGTCAATTCCTTATCTGGCTTAAATTCATTGGTTTTATATCCTATTATGTATCCTTTTTGATCTAAATCTCTGGCGATTTCAAAATTCTTTGATGCATCACAGAAATCTTCAAAAGGATATTTCTCTTTTAACTCTCTTACAGGGATAACTTTGTACCCGTATCTTTTTAAGATTTCCAATTGTTCTTTTAATGCTGTGGCTACCGGTGTCATTAAAGACATATTATAGCCATCTTTTTGAAAGATAATCTGACCATTTAATGCATTTTCATCATTCTTTAATGCATTTTCCAATGGCTCAACCATTTTTCTGACATCTTCTTTATAATCTCCTACTGTAGGCAACCAACCCCCTCCATCGAAACTCGCAGCTAAATAATCATATTTCATTAATGCATAAGCATCATAAGATGTAAAACCATCTGGAATTTTGTCAATATAATGTGGTGGTCTTGACATGATTATATCATAATTAAACTCCGTTTTAAGCAAATCATGTAATTGTTTCAGATCTGATACAACTTCATAAATATTCGAAAAATGTTCCCGGCTGCCATATACCAAATGGTTTTTGCCGAATAAGATATGTTTGTACCCATGATTTGAGATTTCATGGCCATTGTCTATAAGTGCTTTAACAAGCTCTTTTTGATTTTTTGCACCTGCATACTGATCTTTACCAAATTGAGGATAATGATCGTGCTTTACTCCGCTCCAGGTTGGCTTATGGATTATCCCTTGTTTATCCGGATAATTATATTCTGTCGTACCAACAACATTAAAAGTTCCCCTTGCTCCATACTCAGCCATAATATCAATTAATATTTTGGTCAGTCCCCAGTTTTCATATTTGGGGTCCGGAGTCGGATTAGCCGGCAAATTCATGGGACCGTCATCAAATGTCATCGATACTACTTTTTCTCCAACAGGAACGGAAAATCTCTCAAGTCTTCTCACAGGAGATAGATATTTTCCTGCATCTTCTCTTCGTTTTTGTTTAATCCTATGGTTTACTTTCCTTGCCAATGTATATAATCTCATATTGCCTACACCTCAGTACCTTAGTGTAAACAATTTCTAAAATTCCATACATCATTCTAATAATATTTTTGATTATATACTTTGGCTTAAATCTTTTTATATTATGAAACTTTGCTCTTGCTATGGCGTAATTTACTGAAGTCTTATAATAAACTATACTTTGGCGGATAAGAGCCTTTTTAAAGTCCTCCGGAGTTAAGGAAAAATTCTTCGTAACCGTATAGCAGTGCCTTAATTCTTCTAAAGAATGGGCGTCAGGCCCTCCTAAATAAATAAAATTCTTTCTATTTAGTAAAAGTTTTATAAATGTACCTGATTTGTTTTTAAAATAAAAAGAGTCTAAACGGGCATTGTATCTTTCTATGCCGTCGATATCATTTAAAATCTCCATATGCTCTTTTAACTTACTGTTAAAGGGATGCGCCAATATAATTACACCATTCATTGTTCTTATATTCTCTATCAACTTATAAAAATCAAAACGCTTCTCATCAATCATTGGAGTATTTTTTTCTATAGAATCATCTATAAAGTATGCCAGTACATGTCCAAATTCCGTAGAAAATTCTGCTCCCGGAATAACAGAAACAGTAGAATCATTATATTGAAGCGCTTCTAAACTCCCTTTTACAGTATTATGGTCTGTAATAGAGATAACATCATAACCCAATCTTTCTGCCTCATGGATAATCTCTCTTACTGGAACATCAGAATCATGGGAATATCTTGAATGGATATGTAAACACATTTTCATTTCATATTTCTCCCAACCAGAGATTTTAAATAATTGATAAACGGCGTGGGATTAGTAAAACGAAATATCCCCTCTTTCGCTGTAAGAATATCTCCAAAAGACTTAAGGGCAAGATCGATTTTACCCTTCTTTATAAAGTCAAGGATCGCTAAAAAAGCTTGAGGGAAATAGTACATTTTAGCGTTCAGTTTGTATGGAATGACGGTTTCATTAATTGCAACATGAGTATTGTCTAAAACTCTAAGATAATTTGTAAAAAAAGCAGACTTAGCCACAAACAAGAGGGGCATACTCCCCCAATATCTTGGGTTAATTTCAAGCAAATAATCCCCCTTAAACTCTACCATGGCATAGCCTGTCCATTTTAATTCTTTTAATAGCTTATATGCATTAGCAATCAATTCTTTTTTATATCTTGTAACACAAATAGCACTGGGTCCTCCAGAAACAGGATACTCTAAAAGACGTTCATGCATAATATAATCTACCAGGTTAGAATCATAATCCAAAAGCATAGAAACGCCAAATCCTTTACCGCTGACGTATTCTTGGACCAAAATGTTGTACTTATTATCTTTCATAGATTCCATGGCTTTTTCGTATTCTTCATCGTTATGAACAATCTTATATCTTTCCTGAGGTTTTAAACTCGTTTTCTCGGAGTTATTAAGTTTTATTACCAGAGGATAACTCTTGACATCGTTTCTAGGTGCCTTTATACCTAAATTGTAGGCAAGGTCCATAAGCCATCTTTTATTGGTGATTTTTAAAACCGTTTTCTGATTTGGCACTATGTATTTCATCTGTGGCTGTATTTCATTGACTGCTTCGATGATAAGAGGATTGCCCACAAGCAAATAATCCTCTTTTGAGAACTTGAGAAAAACATTTTTTAACTCTTCTTTGATATTTTCTTTGGAAATTGCAAAAACGGAATTTAGATGATTGCTGATAACTATGCCATCTTTAAAACATATGCCGTACACCTCGTATCCTTCTTTTCTAAGGTGTTCTACTAAAGGTGCCGTCATTCTTTTATCAACACTGTCAATTAATACTTTTTGCATAATTCCTCCAAATAGCTATGCTATTTCAATCTAATTTTAAAACTTTACTAGAAAATACAGCAAATACATTATACTATAAATATTATACCCATTACAAGGCTGCTACACTATTTCCATTTTTATCCTCTCTTGTCCTCATACTTGTCACAGGGCGAAAAAAAGGACCTTCGATATCAACTATCGAAAGTCCTTTTTTGATGCGGATGAAGGGACTTGAACCCCCACGGTATTGCTACCACTAGAACCTGAATCTAGCGCGTCTGCCGATTCCGCCACATCCGCATATAAAAATATGAAATAAAAACCGCAAAATCCATATTGATT
>JAAYMW010000147.1 GCA_012521175.1 Candidatus Epulonipiscium sp. | reverse complement strand
CATCACTGTCTAAAAGTTCTACCCCCATGCTGACTGCTTCCAATGGTGATCTGCCTGTATAATAGAGACTGGGATCATAACCCAATACAGACAGATTGGCAGTATCGCTTCCAGGAGCCATTCCCTTAGGAACTGTCCGAACTCTCCCCACTTCTCCTAACTTCGCCAAAGAATCCATTATAGGCTTATTGGCATATTGAAGAGGAGTTTGATTATTGAGTTCTTTAATTGGTTCGTCTGCCATACCATCCCCAAGAATTATAACATATTTCATCATATCGCCCCTATTGTCATCTTTCGATTCTAATTAAACTGCCTATATCTGTTATAGCATCCTTTTCTTTAAGTGTAAATATTTTTTCTTGAAAGGTTCCTTCGGTCTCTTCTTGTGTAATAAATGCAAACTCTTTATCTTTATTATCTAATTGGAGGATTTCAACTGCCCCAAATAAATTTTCCACTTCTTTTCTTGCTTTTTCAAAATCATCGTATTGAACCCTTACAAAATATTGGGTATTTACGTCTTTTAAGTCCATTAAACTCATTTTTTCAGTACTCCAGAAAGAGACAATATTACGGTTTAAATGTTTTACCGCATCTACAACATCCGCTACCACAGCACTGGCCGTAGGAAGTTTTCCTGCACCTTTTCCGTAAAACATAACATCTCCAATGACATTACCTTTTATAAATATGGCATTAAATACACCGTTTACAGTTGCAAGAGGATGTTCTTTATCGATCATAACCGGTGACACTCTGGCAAATACACGATGATCAATCTTTTTACTTGTACCCAGTAGCTTTATAGCACATCCGAGTTTCTCTGCATACTCCATATCTTTTTTTGTAATTTTGGTAATCCCTTCTGTATGAATATCTTCGTAATCTACCTGCATACCAAACGCCAGAGAAGATAAAATTGCAATTTTTCTACAAGCATCATAGCCCTCTACATCGGCTCTTGGATCTCTTTCTGCATATCCCTTGTCTTGAGCTTCCTTTAGGACATCTTCAAAGCTTCTGCCTTCATCAGCCATTTTTGAAAGAATATAATTGGTTGTTCCATTTAAAATTCCTGTAATTTCATAAATTTCATCGGCTGTTAAGGATTGATTTAAAGGACGGATAATAGGGATTCCACCTCCTACACTGGCCTCAAAGAGGAAATTGATATTTCTTTCTTTTGCAATTTCCAATAATTCTGCTCCATGTTTTGCTACCAATTCTTTATTGGAAGTGACAACACTTTTTCCACTAAGTAACGCCCTTTTAACATAGGTATAGGCCGGTTCAACGCCTCCCATAACTTCTACAATAATTTTTACTTCATCGTCATTTAAAATATCTTCAACATTGTCTGTTAAAATTTCTTCTATAGGATCTCCAGGAAATTTTCTTAAATCCAATACATGTTTAATATGGATGTGTTTCCCTGCTTTTCTATCGATACTGTTTTGATTCGTCTGAATAACTTCTACAACACCGGACCCTACCGTTCCATAACCTAGTACAGCAATATTAATCATACCCCTCACTCCCTAGCTATAATTTTAACGTTTAAAACGCCTTCGATTGATTCTAGTTTACCCATCAGTTCTTCGATCTGATCCTTCATAGGATCAGTTTCCATTGTAATGGTGACATTAGCAATTTGATTGACCGGTATGGTCTGATTAATGGTTAATATATTTGCTTCAACGGATGCAATGACATTTAAAACATGGGATAATAATCCTGAACGGTCTTCTAACTGAATAGAAATCGTAATCGTTCTTCCTCTGGAATTCTCAAAAAAAGGAAATACAGAATCCTTATACTTGTAGAAAGAACTTCTACTAATTCCTACTAATTCGACAGCTTCCTGCACTGTTTGCACTTTTTCTGATTCTAAAAGTCTTTTTGCTTCCACAACTTTTATAAAGACTTCAGGTAATACATCCTGTTTTACTATGAAATATCCGTCTTTTTCTTTCATAAAAAGTCTCCTTGTTTTTATATGATAGACATTTGTTTTCGTTACAAGGAATATACCATATTTTTTAGAATAGTGCAAGTCAATTCATATAAAAAATGGTTATAAAAAAATACGGGTTTCCCCGTATTTTTTGTAAGTTTTACCTTAAGCATTTTCTTCTAATACCTGACTAATTTCTTTCTTTTCTTCATCTTCCAAAATCAAATCGACATCCAATAAAATAATCATGCGTTCTCCTACTTTTCCTACCCCTGTAATATAGCGTCTATCTATACCTGAAATAAGCCTGGGGGCTGGTTTTATATCACTTTCTTCTATATGTCTTATTTCAGACACTGCATCTACAATAAAACCAACCATCATATCATTGGAATTAACAATAATCATTTTTGTATCATCATCAACAGGCTTCTCAGGCATTTTAAATTTTTTTCTCAGGTTGTAAATAGGATGAACTTCTCCTCTTAAATTAATGATGCCTTCAATATATTCCGGTGTATTGGGTACCTTTGTAATCTGCTGATACTTTTCAATGCCATACACTTTCATAATATCCAGGCCATATTCTTCTCCACCTAATTTAAAAATTACTTCTTGTTTTGTTGCCATTTCTTTTCCTCCCCCCAAATATTAATGGATCCATTTAAGATATGCATTGATAAATCGATCAATATCACCGTCCATTACTGCAGAAACATTTCCCGTTTCTTCATTGGTTCGATGATCTTTAACCATATTATATGGATGGAAAACATAGGATCTAATCTGGCTTCCCCAGCCGATTTCTTTAACTTCACCCCGAATACCTTGAAGCTTTTCCATCTGTTCTTCCATCTTTTTTTCATATAATTTGGCTTTTAACATTTTTAATGCCATATCTTTATTTTTGTGTTGTGAACGCTCATTTTGACATTGCACTACAATATTGGTAGGAATATGTGTAATTCTTACAGCAGAATCGGTGGTGTTTACATGTTGTCCTCCCGCTCCGGTGGATCTATAGGTGTCAATTCTAAGGTCTTCCGGATTAATTTCTATATCCACATCATCGTCCATTTCAGGAATCACATCGCAGGAAGCAAAGGATGTATGTCTCCTTCCAGAAGCATCAAACGGAGAAATTCTAACCAGGCGATGGACCCCCTTTTCAGACTTTAAGTATCCATAGGCATTTTCTCCACTAATCTTAATGGTAACGGATTTTATCCCTGCTTCATCTCCTGCTAGATAATCCAGCGTTTCGACTTTGTATTCTTTATCCTCTGCCCATCTAATGTACATTCTAAGCAGCATGGATACCCAATCACACGCTTCTGTTCCTCCGGCTCCCGAGTGGAGAGTGAGGATTGCATTATTTTTGTCATATTCACCATCAAGCAAAGTAGCAATCCTCATGTCTTCATAATGGTTGATAAACTCTTTTGTCCCCTGTTTGGCCTCAGGGATTAAGCTCTCTTCCTGCTCTTCCAGACCCATCTCAACTAAGGTAACTATATCTTCATATTCTTGATACAATGCGTTGTACTGCTCAATTTTTATTTTTAATGCTTTAATTTCTTGCAAAATTTTTTGAGCTTCCTCCATATTGCTCCAAAAATTCGGATCCATGGAGCGCTCTTCTAAATCTTTTAGCTTCTCTTTGGCACCGGCGATGTCAAAGTGAAGCCCCCATTTCCTCTAATTTTCCCTTATAGGGTTGAAGTTCCAGTTTTAATTGTTCCAACTCTAACAACTTGATCAACTCCTTAATTCGCTACATTATGCTGTTCTACCACAGCAATGTTTATATTTTTTGCCGCTTCCACAAGGACAAGGATCATTTCTTCCAACTTTTTCTTCTTTTCTTTTGTAAGGGGTCTTTACATTGGAATCGTCTCCTCTGTTGGTGGAAGTCGGTTCTGCAACTCTTTCTCTTTCTGGCTTATATGCAATTTTTACATGATATAAGGCACGAATGGTGTCTTCCTGAATATTGGCGCTCATTTCTTCAAACATATCGTATCCGACAAATTGATATTCTACTAATGGATCCCTTTGACCGTATGCACGAAGTCCAATTCCCTGGCGCATTTGATCCATATTGTCGATATGATCCATCCATTTTTGGTCAATTACTCGAAGAAGAATAACCCGTTCGATTTCACGCATTTGCTCTTCTCCGATTTCTTGTTCCTTTTGCTCGTATATTTTAACAGCTTTATCAATAAGCTTTTCCTTTAAAGCTTCTTTAGTAATATCTTCTCTTTCTTCTTTGGATATTTCAATGCCTTCTATAGGAATAATTCTAAAGAGATATTCTCTTAATCCAGCTATATCCCAATCATCTGCATGTGGACTTTCTCCTGTATGCATATCTACAGCAGATTCAATGATTTCTTTGACCATTTTTATAATATTTTCTCTTAGGTTAGTTCCTTCCAATACCTTTCGACGTTCACCGTAGATAATTTCTCTTTGTTCATTCATCACTCTGTCATATTCCAGCAAATGCTTACGGATAGAGAAGTTATTACCTTCTACTTTCTTTTGAGCATTTTCGATGGCTTTGGTAAGCATTTTATGCTCAATCGGTTCATCATCAGGCATTCCCATGGTTTCAACAAGTTTTAAGATCCTATCAGAACCAAATAATCTCATTAAATCATCTTCAAGAGAAATATAGAAGCGGGACTCTCCCGGATCTCCCTGACGTCCTGCACGACCTCTTAACTGGTTATCGATACGTCTTGATTCGTGTCTTTCCGTACCTATAATCTTTAATCCGCCTAATTCTTTTACACCTTCACCAAGTTTAATGTCCGTACCACGACCTGCCATATTAGTCGCAATAGTAACCGCACCTTTTTGTCCGGCTAAAGCTACGATTTCTGCTTCTCTTTCATGATATTTTGCGTTTAACACCTCATGTTTTATGCCTCTTTTCTTTAACATTTGACTAAGCATTTCTGAGGTTTCAATGGTAATCGTACCAACAAGCACCGGCTGACCTTTTTTATGGGACTCTTCTATTTCATTGACAACAGCATTGAATTTAGCTTTTTTAGTTTTGTATACCACATCTGAGTGGTCGATACGTATAACCGGTCTATTGGTAGGGATAACAATAACATCCATGCCATAAATTTCACGGAATTCGTTTTCTTCAGTTAATGCAGTACCAGTCATTCCGGCTTTTTTACGGTATTTATTAAAATAGTTTTGGAAAGTAATCGTTGCTAAAGTTTTGCTTTCTCTATTCACTTCTACATTTTCTTTAGCTTCAATTGCCTGATGAAGTCCGTCTGAATATCTTCTACCAGGCATTAACCTTCCTGTGAATTCATCAACGATAACGATTTCGCCATCTTTTATTACATAATCCTTGTCCAAGTGCATAAGGTTATGGGCTTTAAGGGCGATATTAATATGATGCTGAATTTCCATGTTTTCAGGGTCTGCCAGGTTAGCCAGTCCAAAATACTGTTCTGCCTTTTTTACCCCTTCTTCTGTTAATGAAACAGTCTTAGCCTTTTCATCAACAACGAAGTCTCCCTCTTCTTCTATTTCTTGACGCATTAGATTATTCAGTGCAGATTCTTCTGTAAGTACCCTTCCTTTTTTCAGACGGCGTACAAAAATATCCGCTGCTTTATATAAATGGGTGGATTTGGAGCTGCTTCCGGATATAATAAGCGGGGTTCTTGCTTCATCGATTAATACGGAGTCAACTTCGTCAATGATGGCATAATGGAGATCTCTTTGTACCATTTCCTCTTTATAAATAACCATGTTGTCTCTTAAATAATCAAAGCCAAATTCATTATTCGTTCCATAGGTTATATCACAGTTATAGGCTTTTCTTCTCTCTTCAGAGTCCATATCATGTAAAATAACTCCTACGGACAATCCTAAAAATTCATGGACTTTTCCCATCCATTCAGCGTCACGTTTTGCCAAATAGTCGTTAACTGTTACTACATGAACGCCTTTTCCTTCTAAAGCATTTAAATAGGCTGGAAGGGTAGCCACTAAAGTTTTTCCTTCCCCTGTCTTCATTTCTGCTATTCTTCCCTGGTGAAGAATAATTCCACCAATTAATTGCACCCTAAAATGGCGCATACCAAGAACTCTGGATGCTGCTTCTCTTACAACTGCATAGGCTTCAGGCAAAATATCGTCTAATGTTTGCCCTTCTTGCAATCTTTGTTTAAATTCATCCGTTTTAGCTCTTAATTCTTCGTCTGAAAGACTTTCCATCTTTGGTCCCAAAGCTTCAATCTCGTTAACTAAACCTTCTATTCTTTTTAATTCCCGTTCACTATGCGTTCCAAAAATCTTTTCTAAAAAACCTTTCACAAGTTCACCTTCTTTATGATTACTCTATTAGTCGTACTTTTCCAAATTAGTATATCAAACATTATCTGCATTTACAATACTACAATATTAACATGGTAATAATTGTATCCCATAAGGAAAACCCTCACGAAATACCGTGAGGGCCTTTATTAAAATTCTGGTTCGATTAAGCCGTAAGTGCCATTTTTACGTTTATAAACCACATTAACTTCTTCAGTTTCTGCATCCCTGAAAACGAAAAAGTTATGTCCTAATAAATCCATCTGCATTGCCGCTTCTTCAACACTCATTGGTTTGACTGCAAAACGTTTGGTTTTTTCAATAACGATTGCTTCTTCTTCATTGCTTTTTTCTATATCCTTAATGAACTCTTCTTTAAAAGGACTGTTGTTTCTATATCTGTCTCTAAGTCTGCCTTTAAATTTTAAAAGCTGTCTTTCTAATACGTCTACCACTTCATCGATGGCAGCATACATGTCTTTTTCATCTACTTCAGCTCGTAAAATTGTTCCCTGGAAAGGAATTGTAACTTCTATGATATGTCTTAATTTTTCAACACTTAATGTAACCTGCGCCTCTGTTTCAGCAACAAAAAACTTTTCCAATTTGCTTAATTTATCCATTACCTTCTGCTGGAGTGCATTGGTGATTTCAATATTTGTTCCGCTGATAATATAACGCATAAGGGACCAACTCCTTCTGAATATACTTTCCCAAAAAGGTTTTATCTTTTTGTATAATAATATATTCTACAAATTATACCAAAATCCTTTTTCATAAATAAATTTCTTAATAAAATTATTGTATTCATTTCACTATCCCTAATACAATGTAAAATTATCCAAATTATAGCACTTTGCTTAAAAATATTTTTGTTCTTTCTTCCTTTGGATTGGCAAATACTTCTTTGGGATCTCCTTGTTCAATGATTTTTCCTTCATCCATAAATAGAAGTCTTGTACCTACTTCTTTTGCAAATCCCATTTCATGAGTTACGATAACCATGGTCATGCCTTCATTGGCTAATTCTTTGATTACTTCTAATACTTCTTTTACCATCTCCGGGTCGAGTGCCGATGTAGGCTCATCAAAAAGCATCACATCAGGACTCATCGCCAGAGCTCTCGCTATGGCTATCCTTTGTTTTTGCCCACCGGATAATTTATTCGGATACTCCAAAGCCTTGTCCTTGAGTCCCACTTTATCCAGCAGATTATACGCAATATTTTCTGCTTGTTCTTTTGTATATCCTTTTAATTTGATTGGAGCCAAAGTTAAATTTTCCATAACATTCATATGAGGAAATAAATTAAAATGCTGAAAAACCATGCCAACTTTCTGACGGATGAGATTGATATTGGTCTTCGGGGATGTAATATCTACACCTTCAAATAATATCTGCCCTTTTGTAGGCTGCTCCATCAAAT
>JAAYMW010000014.1 GCA_012521175.1 Candidatus Epulonipiscium sp. | reverse complement strand
GCCTAAAGGTTTATTTACATAATTTGTTAATTGGGTTGTTAAAACTAACCCTTAATTTTGTATACCCTTTTTTAAGGATAATAAAAATTTTTATAATCTTATTGACTTTTTATAGCTGGTCTTAATCTGTTACTAAAAAACAACTTGTATAATATATCCTGTATAGTTTAAACTAAAATTCGATTTTTTTCAATTATTTTTTTCTTTATGCTTCAATCAAATCTTTTGGAGAAATTGTAAGATTTTCTATGCCCTGCTCTCTTACCACCACCAAATCTTCGATCCGTACTCCTCCAAATTCAGGGATATAAATTCCTGGTTCAACTGTAATCACTGTACCTGGTTCGATAACATTTTCTTCATTGAAGGAAAACCTTGGGTTCTCGTGTACTTCCATTCCAACGGAATGGCCCAAGCCGTGGCCGAAATATTCTCCATATCCTTTATTAGTTATATATTCTCTTGCAACTTTATCAATTTCTTTTCCCTTTACAAAAGGGGTTATTGCTTCTAACGCCAATTTTTGCGCTGTTAGAACGGTCTCATATATTTCTCGGTGCTTACTGCTAGGTTTTCCAATCACTACTGTTCTTGTCATATCGGAACAGTATCCTTCGTAAATGCATCCAAAATCCATGACCACAAAGTCGCCTTTTTCCAGTTTTTTGCCCGTCGGTACTGCATGGGGCAGAGCAGAAAAGACTCCAGAGGCTACAATGGTACTAAAAGATAAATCCGAGGCACCATTTTTCTTCATGAAATATTCTAATTCCAAAGCAATGTCTTTTTCAGTTATTCCTTCTTTTAAAAAAGAAAGGATATGTGCGAAAGCTTGATCTGCTATCCTGGCAGCTTCTCTTATTAAAGTGATCTCGTGTTCGTCTTTAATTGCTCTTAGCTTTTCAACAATCTTTAAAGTAGGAACCATTGAGACAAATAAATTTTTCTCATATTGTTTGTACTCGTTAAAAGTAACGCTTTCACTTTCAAAGCCAAGCGTTTTAATCCCTTCTTTTTGAATGACTTCATTTAATTCTTTATATAGGCCTCTTATCGTGTGGTTTATAATTTTAAAATCCGGAGCCTGATTTTTTGCTTGCTCAATATAGCGAAAATCAGTAAATAAAATAGAAGAATTTTTAGAAATAAATAAAATGCCTGCTGAACCACTAAATCCACTAATATATTTTCTATTGACTGGGTTTTGAATCAATAGTCCGTCCAAATTAAGCGCACTTAGTTCACCTTTTATCTTTTTAAGCCTTTCATTCATATAAATTAACTCTCCTTAGATGTCTATTGGATGTTTAATTTCATTTTTAATGCATACATCCCTAAAATATAGCTATACGCTCCAAATCCTGCAATCTGGCCAATGCATACAGGCGCAGTTACTGAGGTATGACGAAATTCTTCCCGATTATGAATATTTGAAAGATGGACCTCTACTACAGGAATATTAATTGATGCAATGGCATCCCTAAGAGCATAACTATAGTGAGTATATGCTCCTGGATTGATAATAATGCCGTCTACTCTATCAAAGTAAGCTTGTTGTAACCTGTCAATCAGATCGCCTTCCGAATTTGACTGAAATACTTCTAATCTTAATCCCAACTCTTCTGCAGTTTTTAACAAATACTCATTTAAACCATCAAAGGACATCTCTCCATAAACACCTTTTTCACGAATACCCAAAAAATTTAGATTAGGGCCATGAAGCACAAGAATTTTTTTCATATTACTTTTCCCCTCTCGTAATCTAAAATAGAAACTACGATCTCATCTATAGACTTGTTATCGATAGAAATAATAATGTCCGAAGCGTTTTCATAAAGAGGGCTTCTTTCTCTTAATAAACTTCTTATTGTTGCTAATTTATCCTTCGTATTTAATAAGGGTCTGCTTGTATCATATTTTAAACGCTCATAAATATACTCTGGAGATCCTTTTAAATAAAATATGGTGCCATTATGTTTTAGATTAGAAATATTATTAGGATTTTTAACGACTCCACCACCTGTAGCGATTACCGTTTTTGTAGTCAATGCGATGTGTGAGATGATTTCCTCTTCTAATAGTCTAAAGTTTTCTTCTCCATAGCGTTTAAAATAGTCTGAGATAGACATTCTGATTTTATTTTCTACTACTTCATCAGAATCAATAAACGAATACTGAAGCCTTTTGGCAATTTCTTTTCCTATGGTTGATTTACCGCTTCCCATAAATCCAATCAATACAATATTCGATTTACTCATCTTCTTCATGCTTCGGATTCCTCTTTACAAAAATTGCTGCTTTGATAATCGCTGAAAGTACATCCACGTCAAATTGTTGTTGAAGGGTATTAAGCTTTGTATAAAGACGACCTTTTGCTGTAACAATATAATGAGGTTGCAATGAATTTAAGGCAATAGCGGCAATATCCATCTTACATTTTTCACAGTCACATACATGGACATCTTTTACTACTCCATCTAATTGTGCAAAAATCAAATCCTCCATGTAATTCCTAATTTCTAACACTATAATCCCTCCTCATATTTTCTCCAAAAAGTATTACATTATTTATATATGAATTTCTTAAAACTTTCCAATACTCATTTTCTCTACTAATTCCTCTGAATTTCAAATATTTTTACTCTTCCTGTTCCCGGCATTACAGTAAGCTTAACTTTAAAATTTTTAGATTGCAGATAAAGATGTCCACCTGAACCGGTTGTTCCTTTCTCCGTAAATTTAATTTCTTTAGATGTGGAAAATACGATTTCCTTCATTTTAATATCAGGGCTTAATTGTATTTTTTTTAGAGGAGAATCAAAAACATTGGAAGATATAATATACAGATTCTGAGAATCATAAAATCTTAGCCAATGCCTTTTATTGTCCTGAATTGCTCTTTTTTGTGTATATTGTATGTTCATCTTTAACTCTTGAGCAGCTTGTTTCAGTGCCACTCTTTCTAATAAATGAAAAGAAGGGACAATAATGCACGACATCAAAGAAATCATACTGACCACAATGATCAATTCAATAAGCGTAAAACCATTTTCCTTTTTCATATACTCCTTCTTCCTTAAGAAAGCAGGTAGACTAAAGGTTGAATTCATTCTTTAATGCTTCAAATAATTGATCAATGTACATTGGTGGGACTGTTATTTCATTCCAGATTTCGAATGCTCTTATTGCTTGAAAAAAAAGCATTCCAAATCCATTGACTGTTTTACAACCTGATTTCTTCGCCATTTTTAGAAATAATGTTTCTGAAGGGTTGTATATCAAATCCACCGCAGCTTGTACTCGACTAAAAAAAGCCTCATCTGTTATTGGAGACTGATCATTACCAGGAAGAAGGCCAACAGAAGTAGTTTGGATACACAAATCGACGATAAAATCCTTATCCATGGAGTGAAGAGAACCGTATTGAACGGGAACATCATAATGGGAAGAAACAGCCTTTGACAGTTCCTCTGCCTTTTCTTTTGTACGGTTAACTATGTAAATTTGCTTCGGATTTTGGGAAGCCGTAACCATTGCCGCAGCTCTGGCAGCCCCGCCTGCTCCAATTATCATTATATTTTTGCCACTGATACGAATTTCATTTTGTATTAAAGATTGGAGCAAACCTTCTGCATCGGTATTATAACCAATATATCCATCCTTACCTCTTTTTAATGTATTTACTGCCCCTATTTGGTTGGCATATCCTTCTATTTTTGAAAGAAATGGAATTACTTCTTGTTTATAAGGAACAGTTACATTCATCCCTTGAATATTTAACTGATATGCACCTGTTAATGCTTCTCTAAGGCCTCCAGAAGGAACATCAAAAGGAACATATATCATGTTATACTTAAGCATTTTTGCTAAAGTATTATGAATAATTGGAGATAAAGTGTGTTTTATAGGGTGACCAATTAAGCCATATACTTTCGTACTTCCATTTACAATGTCAACATGCTTCATTTTATTTTCTCCCTTTGTCGCTCGTAAATTCTAATAATTGTTCTTTCTAAGCCTCTTTTAATTTTAGTAATCCACTCATCTCTTTCACTCACTGGAACAACCAAAATCGTTTTAATTCCTGCCTTATTTCCACCCCATACATCAGTAAAAATTTGATCTCCAATAACGATGGTATTATTTTTATCCGTCTGCATTAATTTCATAGCTTTCTTAAAGCTTCTACTTCTAGGCTTTGATGCCTTATGAATGGCAAAAACCTTTAACTTTTCATTGAATTTGATTACCCTTTCCTCTGTATTATTGGATACTAAACAAATTTTAAACCCCTCTTTTTTTAATTCTTCAAAAAAATTAATTATTTTTTCATTGGGATGGGCAACATCAAAAGGAACCAGGGTATTATCAATATCAAAAATCAAGCCTTTAATGTTATTTTTTTTTAATTCACTGATCTTCAAATCAAAAATAGACGGTATATAATCGGTAGGAAATAATTGTTTTAGCATGATGCACCTCTACTCATTGTGTTTTAAATTGTTTCTTGATTTTCATTCATTTCTGTTTCTTCTTCATTAATATCGGTTTTTTCTAATGAAGTATTGTCATTCATATAAAGATATTGAATCCTCTTAATCTTAGCTCCTTGTTCCTTATCATCCTCTATAATTACAAGATACTTATAAATTATATCTGAATCAGTATAATCAGACAAGCGTACCTTTGCCGGAAATTCAACAATATACTTTCTACTTTTTTTAGATGTATCGAGGTGTACGCTAATCTTTAGATCTTCTTTATTCATACTTATGGACGTAATATCATCTTTGGCCGGTATGATGGTTTTAGGAAATTGATCTTTATATTTTTCTTTTTCAAGCATCACATAATCTTTTAAATCTAAATCTGACATCATCTGATTAAATGCATCATAGCTTGAGTCATATGCATATTGATAGTATTGATACCAATCTCTATCCTGATTCATAAATTGGCTGAAAAAGAATTTAATCAATCCTTCGTCTGAAAGTTCGGGCTCTTCCATATAAGACACTCTTTTAAGAAAATCGTTATTGATAATTTTTCTTCTATTTTCTTCAGGAATTAATACCTCTCCTTTTTCTTTTAAACTCATCAGGTTTATTTTTTCTTCCTCATTCTCCAATTCTACAATGTAAGCACATTTTACTTTTATTTCATCTTTCTCTGCATTTTCTAGGATAGTTTCATCATTTATTTTTATATAATAGTTTTTTTCATTATTATATTCATATAATTGATTAAATTTATTTTTAGAAATTACTTCTGCTTTTACAATAACATCTGTCAGAAGAGTATATTTTAACATTTCTTCAGAATTTTCTTCTTTAATGATTTCATAATGGAGATCTTCCACATCCAAATATTTTATAATAACATTGCCATTGATTTCTACAAAACGTGGAAAATGAATATTGGTTGTTAAAAACTGTTTATTCATTTTTCCCTCCAATTCAGAAGCCATAAATCCTCTTAAAAGTGAAAGGGCATTGGACTGGAATGCCTCATAATCGTTCCAATAGCCCTCATTCAATTTTACAGGATAAGCATTGAGTGCTAGAATTTTTTCCTCAGAAACACTAAAAAATTGCCTAAAAAATCTTGTCAATTCAATTTTCAGCAAATCAAATCCTGCTTCATTATTAACGAAATCATTGTGTTGATCATTTTCTTCATTAGTCTTTTCAGTGTTAATTAAATCACTTACTTCGCTGGAGGAAGTACTTAAAACACTGCACCCTGAAAGCATAATAACCATAAGCATCATACTTATCCATAGTTTCCATTGTTTTTGTATCAATGCCATCACTCCATTCATTTATGATTCTGAATCAACCTGTCTTAAGGTTTTCATTTCAAAGCGAATTCCTCTATATGCTTTTGTGTTTTTAATATCAAGCACTGAATGTGAGCTAAAATCTACCTTTTGAATATTTTCTATATTAATACTGGGAGAATCTAAGATTGGTTCAACTTCATTAACTTCATGATTGGTATTATTCACATAATTTGTCAATCCAAGATAATCTAAAATTGCTCTTTTAACCGCTCGATTTTTGCATTTTACTTTGAAAAGTATATCTTTATCATAAGTAATGGTTAAAGGATCATCGGCTTCAACTAAAACCCCTGCATATTCCCCCGACACGATTTGTGCTGTCGTCATATTGGTATTTCCATTATTTTTCCCTTGTGCAATAATGATACCTTTAAATTCATTTATAGAAGATGAGGTTCCAAATTTTACCCTGCCTTTTGATACAATCAAGCCGTAAAAATCATTTTGATTTGGATCAGAAGCATATAAGGAAATCGTTCCTTCTCCTTTATCAATAATGATTGTTTCAACAGGCTTATTACCATCATAAAAATCACTTACATTAATTAATTTTTCGTCGGATGAACTACTTTCTAAAATATATACAGGATTATCCTTGGTCCAAATATTTTCATCTAACGCCACTGTTGAATTTATAATATCCCCTGTAAATTCCATATTTTCAGGAGTTTCTTTTGAAGTATTAATGTCACTATATATAGAAGTATTGATATTTTTGTAAAATATATCTCTTTTTAGAAACATATAACCCTGTATACCACGATAGTAATACATACTATCATAGGAAGTTCCGTCATCAGAAAAGTATTCTCTATTATAAGGGTTGCCCTCTTTCTTTAAATAATTGTAAGCATTGTTAATAATCTCTGCAATTTTAGGAGAACCACTTCCTTGATCAATCGATTCTGCCCACTTTACTATGCCATCTTTTCCAACTGGACTTATTTTTAAAAGCTCTTGAATATCTATTTCTCCTTGATTAAATAATCTTTTTAATTGTTCTGGTGCAACGAATGAAGCATTGGATATCTCTTTACCTGAATCATCTTTTATAACATTTCCAGCATCTTCAAATTTAAAAAATCTACCATTTGCACTAATCATCCTGGGGGCATAAGCAAAAAAATTACCTCCATCTACCAGATGTAGTTTAATTTTATTTTTTACAATATAATCTTTTTTTAGTGTAAGATAACTTTCGTCTCCTAAAACAACATTATTGATGTAGTTGTCTAAAAATCCTACATCTTCATAAGGTTCACCCATGCTTTCATATAGATGGCTAAAGTGCTTTCCTCCATCAAAACTAATAAATGCATTCCCATGTACAAATGCATGTTGTCCTATTTCTATTCTTGATTTTTTACCTATAGCATAAATCCCACTGGATTTGTTAGGATCTTTCCCCGCAGGATCTTCATTCATTATTCCGTACACACTTCCATCTATCTTTATAAGAGTTTCTATGTCTTCTCCAATTCCTGGTGTTCCTTCTACATAACGATCAATGGCGATATCATTATCAACATATACATCTCCATTGATGGTAATATACTGATTAATTACTTTTGCGCCAATAGGTCTTGAATCAGCACTTGCGTCTCCTTTGTAAGGATAATCATCTTCAATAGCTACAGAATTAGCAAAAACATCTCCTGTAACTGTTATTTTAGTTTTAGCATTTTGAGTATTGTATCGATTCATTGTATGTACATTAGCTAAGGTAACAATATTTCCATGTATTGTTAGCTTGCCTCCATGGGATACATAGATACCCCCATATTCCTCAAGTTCAGGAAAAGGTACTATCCCTACTTCTGACATATCAATATGAGGAATATATCCTTTTGCCCGTACATCTCCATTAATTATAACTTCTGCACCATCCGTTATAACCAAATCCCCAAAGGTTAGTATTGGACTTCTAAATGTATTGGGTATGAGGTTTTCATCCTTCCATTGGTACTCCTCTAAAAAAAGTTCTTTATGGCCTATTAGATCAGAAATAATGATATCCCCTTCTAATATTATTTTAGAAAGTTCGTCAGATTCTTTTTGTAGCGTTGCTGTAGATATGACAGTAAATCCTGTCACTTTTTCCAAGGCCATCTTTGGTTTTAACTTCACTTCTACAAGGGATTTATTTCTTTCATTTTTTAACTCATATTCAAACCTCATTAGAACAGTATTTTCATTGATGGGAGAAGTGTCACCTACTATTGTTTCTATTGCTTTTTCTTTTAAAAGTTCTTGGTATAGATTGTCTAATAAAAATTCTCCCTTATAGGGGGAAGAATTTTCTTCATTTTCATCTTCAAGTATAGAATATTTAAGTTTAGTAAAATCCGAGTTTACCACCGGTTCCTCAGGACTTTTAGGGGTCGTCGTAACTTTATTCTTTGCTTCATTAGCTGCTTTTTCTATTAGATGTGGCATCTCTTTCATGAGTATTTTATTTATGTGATCTACCATTTTTTCTGCCCCGGATTGAGCTGCATAGTAGAGATTGGAAGTACGTTTGTATGCCTGGCTGATTTCAGCATGAGAAAAAGCCACGGCCATAACTCCCCCTGCTATTAGCATCATGCACATGACCAACAACATAACCAAAATCAGTGCATTACCATCTTCATTGATATAAAATTCTTTAATTCTTTTTTTCATCAAAACTAAATCCCCCCTTTAATAGGCGGCAATACGATAATCGTGAGAATAGATATCTACCATATCTTTTAAGATTTTAGAATGTTTTTTCCTGTCCCTAGCAACAATTCGAATAATGTAGTTTTCCCGCGGAATCATTTTTGTCTTTCTTTCTATAAAAATATTTCCATCGGGGTCATTCTGTATAGGAAAGACCTCAATATTTTTGTCCAAAGTTTTTACATCCACTTTGTTTCCGCGATAAATATAAAAAATGATGGTTGCTTTTGTATTGTTTTCAAGCCTAATATCTAGCCTATGTTCTTCCTGAAGCTTTGAAACATCCAAACTAATTTCAATTCTGTCATCGGTTTCCAAAGCAGGATTAGGGGATAAAGGATTGCTGACGACCATAACACAACTTGGAAAATCATTAAAATCATTCCAAGTTAAATCGATTTTGGATTTATCAGGTGAATTACTTTTTATGATATCCCAATCATCAGTACCATCAAATTCTAGCTCCATACTATCCGTTGGTAGATCTCCTTCGATAAAAGTATCAAAAATGCCTGGATCGGAATTTTGACCTGTAAGATCTAATTCTGTTATAGGGTCAGGCATCAAAGAAGGTTCAGTAGGGGAAGTTTCTCCTCTATTAATATGTACAAACAAATAATCATAATTATAATTGTTTTCTTTTAACAATTTATATTGATCACTTCCATCCGTTTTCTTAATGTAAACATCATATTCATATTCGTCGCCATTAAAAGCATCGTTAAATTTGCTATAATTCGTATCACTTGGATTTAAAAACAATGCGAGGGATTGTGGGGCCGTTCCTTCTCCCAAGGGTTCATTATTTACCAATCTTCTTTCAATCTCATTCTTTATCCGTTCCGATAGATTTTGCACCATTATAGTAGCTTCATAATAACGTCTTCCAGATACGGTGTTTTGGGAAGCATTAAAAATCATGGAAAGAATCGGTATAACAGAAATAGCAAAAATAGCCATTGCAATCAGTACTTCAATATATGAAAACCCTGATTCGCTTTCAACCGTAAAATGATTTTGGACTTTACACATAAAGAACTCCTTAAAATAATCTTTGTTATTTTATTATTTTTACCTGTATATTACTTTTGATTTCTCCAGGTTTTATCTCAACACCATCATTGGTATAGATATGTACTTTGTCTAAATAATTACCTTTTAGCAGAACTTCAAGAAGCTGCCCTGTATGATTTCCGATATAAATACCTGTATTTAACTTCTGATTGTTCCGAATTGCCATTACTGTAGAATCTACAATTACCCTACACTTTTCTAAGGGAATTTCATTTTGGAAAGTTTGCGTTGTCTGGTCCCTTGCCTCTATAGAATATGCATATCCTGTAGAATTTAGGGTTAAATGAAAGTTTACAGGCTCTAGGGTTCGCATTTGTAGCGTTGTATAGTCTCCTTTATTACCTGGTCCAACCATGTAAAAATTATCTCCAGAGGCATAGGCATCCTTAATAGCAATGGTAAAATCATCAATCTTTGATGGTAATTCATTCCTATCCTCAAATAAAAGATCCAAAATGTTTAAATCAGATAACTTTTCATCTATACCTTCTGTTAACTTGTCTTCAATTCTATTTTCAATACTTGCCATAGGTCTAAAAGGATTTTTATACTTGTATTCATATTCCATAAAATTATAGTTAACATCTGTATTTTTTTCTAAAGGATTTAATAAAGTATAGGCCAGTAATTCTATTTTAGCTTGAACTGCTTCTTCTTGATGCTTATGATCTTTCTCATTTTCCCTGGGAGTAATTTCTATCGTATTGATTACAAAAGGGTTCAGGGAAGCTCTAACCTGCTCGATAAAAGTCTTTAAATCGTCGTAGTTACCAAAAAGCTCTAAATGAATAGATATTTCTCCATACTTTTCAATACCTTTATCTGAATCATTTTTTGAATTCTCATCACTTCCTTTTACATTTTCTCCCAATATTTTTTCAACAGGTTCTTTTAATTCAATTTTTTCCAAATTTAAGTTGCTTAAAGCAACAAAGTCCTGCAATAAAATCAACTTTTTTGCTGTTTCTGGATACGGAATGATTTTCATTTTAGACGCATTGATACTTGTATCAATGCGAGAAACTTCTCTTTTTATATCATTAACCTTTTTTAATTCTTTTTCTTTAAGCTCAATTTCATATTTTACATCTTCAATATCTGCATTAAGTTGCTTAATTTGCTCTATTTGTCCCCATAAAACATATCTATAGTATAGAATTCCACTGCCAATGATAAGTATTGCCACTAGAATAATTACTTCCGATTTACTCGCTTTGAGTTTCATGTTCTTTCAATTCTCCTTCCCCATTCTTCATTCGCAGTGTTAATTCGTACTTTACAACTTTAAGGTGATTAGCATTCTCAAAAAAAGAATTTTCTTCATTTGCTTTTACTTCTTCTGTACTCGTCTTCATATCTACATGTTCTACAAAAGGTAAATTAGTAAGCTCTACTGTATATTCAGATACATTTTCAGACTTTCCTGCAGTTCCTTCAATTTTAATAGTTTTTTCGTTATTATCTGCATGAAGTTTTTGAATGTACATCTCAGGTGGAAGAAATCCGATTAACATATCAAAAGTCTTTCTGCTAATAATAGAATCTATCTCCATTTCTCTTACCAATTTTTGTATTGAATTGAGTTCTTCATTCTTTTTCGCCAATTGCTCCTGTACTTCACTAATTACTTTATATTTTGAATCAGAGAGTTGTTGATTAAGTATTGTTAATTCTTGAGTTTTATTCTCTATAATCTTATAAGGTAAACCAATCCCCAAAGCAATTAACCCAAAAAAACTACAACCTAAAGTCAGGAAAATAAAATTAAGTTTTCTTTGCTTTTCCCTTAAAATATACTCTCTCGGTATCAAGTTGATATCTTTCAAATCTATCTCCCCCATTCAAATACGACTGATTAAACCAAGAGCATTTACTAAATAAAGAAAATCGTTATCAAATTCAGAAATACTTTTTACCTTGATGTCTTCAAATACATCTGCTTGCATTGTAGGAATATTAAGTATCTTTTCTATATAGTGCGTAATATTTTTTAAATATGCGCCTCCTCCAACTAGATATATGGTTCTGATCTTTTTTGCATGACTTCTGGAATAGTAAAATTCCAAAAAGCGATTGATTTCTTGCATAATATTATTTTCAACAGCAGGTTTTACAAGATAACTTATATATCCTCCGTACAAATCTTCATCCAAACTTTTATCCTGGTAATATAAGGCAGCATATTTTCTTTTAAACATTTCAACTTGATAAATATCTTTTTCTCCAAACTCATCTCTAATTAATTCATTGAGATGTTCAAAACCATACAGAATTGAACGGCTAAATAAAATATTTCCTTCAGAGAGTATAGTAACCGTTGTGGTTTGGCCACCTATGTCCAGTACCATTATCGAAGAATTCTCATCATGAAAACCAAAAGATCTTGATGCAAATATTTTTGAAATGGCATTAGAAGCAATATCTATAATTTTAGGTTTTAAATTAAGCCTCTTAATTAGTTCCATAGAACTTTCTATAATATTATTAGGAGCCGCTACAAGTAATACATTAAGTTTTTTCCCCTCTTCCGTTTCAACCTCATTTAACACTTTAAAATCTGTTTGATAATCAGAAACATCTATCGGAAAATATTTATCTTTTTGGTAGTCCAGTATTGTACGAAGCTCTTTTTCACTCATAGGAGGCATGAGTACATCCCGAGTGATAATTGAAGTTCCCTGTACAATAATCGCTGTGTTTTTTGCAGTAAAACCTTTCCTTTTAATAAGGCTTTGTAAACTATTAAATACGGCATCCATATCCATAATATATCCGTCCCGGACTGCCCCTTTTGGGGTGGGTTCTATGCCGTAATGTGTCAAAACCAGTTCCTTTCGCTTACGTATTCCTTGAACAACTTTAATATTGCTGTTCCCGATCTCAATTCCCAACAATGCTTGTCCCATTTGATCACTTCCTTTATTTCATTCATTAAATTTTTTTACTATTCCTTTATATCTAATAGAAACTTCCCCTGTGATTGTATATGATGGTACATCTCCCTTAGGTATGGTTTCAATCGTAATTTTGAGATTTTCATCCATTAATCCATCTTCATTGGCATCAAGCACCCTATCCATCGTTCCGTCATTATTGGTATCTATTTCTTTATCTAACACCCCATAACCATCCTTATCTAAGGAAGGAGGATCAAAAAAAACAGATTGAACATTATGAACTAATTCAACATTGTTGTATTTTATTATATGATGATCAAAACTAAACTTTACATCCCCTGTTCCCAAAGAAATATGATTATCTCCGTCCATATCTAATCCCAATATGGTATCCGCATCATCGAAATTTTCTATTTGAATCTTTTTGGCTCTTCTAATCTCATCAATCATAAAATCCAATGCAATTCTTGCATTTTCAACAGCATCTATCTTTGCATGGGTTCTGTCTGAACTTTTGGATGCATAATTCATAATGCTCCATACACTGAGGGAAAGTATGC
>JAAYMW010000013.1 GCA_012521175.1 Candidatus Epulonipiscium sp. | reverse complement strand
TTCAACAAGCAGAAGAAGTTGGAAAATCTATTTTCTTCTTGTTAGAAGCAAACCCAGGACCAGGACTTGGAATTCTACTCGCATACTGGTTATTTGCAAAAGGCACAGTAAAAGAATCCGCACCAGGTGCAATCATTATTCATTTCTTTGGCGGAATTCACGAAATTTATTTCCCATATGTACTTATGAATCCTATTTTATTACTTGCAGTAATTGGTGGGGGAATGAGCGGCGTATTCACATTAAGTTTATTTAACGCAGGACTTGTAGCAGCGCCATCTCCAGGAAGTATTCTTGCAGTACTGGCAATGACTCCAAAAGGAGGATTCTTCGGAGTAATCGCAGGTGTTGTAGTATCTGCAGCAGTGAGCTTCTTAATCGCTTCATTCTTTGTTAAGAGGGCGGCTGGAGACGATCAAGATTTAGAAAGTGCTAAAGAACAAGTACAAAACTTAAAAGGAAAACAACCATTAAGAAAAGTAAGCGTTAAACAAATTATTGTTGCATGTGATGCAGGAATGGGATCTAGTGCAATGGGTGCAACTAAATTAAGAAATAAACTGAAAAATGCAGGTCTTGATGTTAAAGTTGTTAATAAACCTATTGAACAAATTCCAGCAGATGCTGAAATCGTTATTACTCATGAAAGCTTAACAGCAAGAGCTAAAAGTATGGCACCTAATGCAGAGCATATTTCAATACAAAACTTTATCAATGATCCTCAATATGATATTTTGGTAGATCGTTTGAAGGGCTAAAAAATTAGGAGGCATTCAAATGAATATCAGTCCCCGAATTAAAAAAATCATTCATATATTATGTGAGCAGTCTGACTATATTACCATCGAATCCATTGCCAAGGAGTTGGAGGTAAGTTCCAGGACCGTATTGCGCGAACTTTCCGATGTTGAAAAATGGCTTAGATTAAATGGTTATAAATTAGACAAGAAAAAGGGGACTGGTATTCGTCTGAAAGCCGATGAAAGCCAGAAAAAAGCCATTTTACGAATTCTTGAAGGTCAAAAAGTGGAGAAGGTATTTTTAGCTGAGGAACGGCAGCCTCTTATATTATGTGAATTATTTTTTAATGAAAAAATTATTAAGATGTATTATTTTGCCCATATGTTTGATATTACAGAGGGCACGGTAAGAAGTGATTTAGAGAAACTTGAAGAATGGTTAAAAAAATATAATCTGCGTATTGTCAAAAAAAGAGGTTTAGGAATTTATATTGAGGGCGATGAAAGAAATATTCGTCGTGCCTGTAAAGATTTAATTTATGAATATGTTGACGAAACGTATATATTCAATTTTATCAGAAACAGCATTAATAAGAATATTAAAGCTATAAATCGTACGGAGCCCAAAATACAAGATAAAATTTTGGGATTTATTGATTTTAATACGGTTAAATTATTAGACGAATTGATTACAGAAATAGAAAAAAAGTTAGGTTACCAATTGGCAGACGATGCGTATTGTTCATTGGTTGTTCATATGGCAATTACAATAAAAAGAATAAAAAATCAAGGAAAAATTACGATCGACCGTAAAATGCAGCAGCAGATAAGGGATACAAAGGAATATAACATTGTTTCAGAGCTTGTCCATTCTCTGGGGAAGAAATTAAATGTAGAATTCTCAGTATCTGAGATAGTTTATATAACGATGTATATCAAAGGCTGCGGCGGTAAAGACACACTTTTTTGCAGCGATAATTCTATGATAGAGGATTTTAAACTCATTAAAATAGGAAAAGAAATGATCCGTATTGCCGAAATTGAGATGGGTTATTATTTAGAGCAGAATGAAAAGCTTCTAATAGGCCTTGTGCGGCATTTAGGACCGGCAATTAACCGGATTAAAATGAATTTAGACATTAGAAATCCATTATTGCAGGAAATAAAACAAGCTTACCCGCAGCTTTTTAAAGTTGCCGGGGAATGTGCAAAAGTAATGGAGAAATATGAAGAGATAAAAGTGCCTGAGGAAGAAATCGCATATATTGCGATGCACCTGGGGGCAGCAATGGAGCATAGGAAAAAAGAACGCAGTACCAAGCATCATCGTATAGTCGTTGCTTGTTCCAGTGGAATAGGGGCATCAAGAATGCTCTCTAGCAGAATTGAAAAGGAATTTCCTTATGTTCATATTGTAGATTGTATTTCCACACTGAATATTGATAATGATAAGCTTAAGGATCAGGATGTTGATCTTATCGTATCTACAGTACCTATTCCAAATTGTAATTTACCAGTTATTGTAGTAAATCCGCTTTTTAACAAGCAGAATAAAGAAGAATTGGAAAAGTTTCTTGTAACCATTGAAGAAAATAATAAAAATGTAGTGCACATAAAACAAAAAAGTATGACATTAAAAGAAAAACTTGAGATTCTCACTCGGTATAATAAAAAGATTTTACAAGTTTTAGATAACTTTCGACTAATACGGGATGTAAGCATTGAAAATGTAGATGATGCGATTAATTTGGTCAAAAACCAAGCGCTTGAAGATGAGAAAGCCAGGGAAATTTTATCAAATGATCTGGTCCATCGTGAAAAACAAGGATCAACTTTATTGGAACAAAAAAAGATTATGCTTTTACCCTGTCGAAGCGATGCAGTGGATTTGCTATACTTTTGGATTATACGGCCTAATAGACAGTTTTATATCAAAGATGCAGATGGTAATAATAAACCAGTAGCGATTATATCTGTCATGCTTGCACCGAAAACAATAGAACAAGAGGGTTTAGGAATTTTAAGTGAAATCACAAAAGAGTTAATGGAAAACTCAAGATTCACATATCTCATTAGGGAAAGAACAGAGCAAGAAATTTATAATGAATTAAGTGAAATTTTGGAGAGATTTTATTTGCAAAAAAGTCTAAGCATAAATTAAGGGGGTTTTTCCATGGGAGTATCCACAGGTGTTAATATACAAAAAGAACCAAGTGCTTTACAATTAAAAGTACAGAAATTCGGACGTTTCTTAAGCGGAATGGTAATGCCAAACATCGGTGCATTTATTGCTTGGGGAATCATTACTGCATTTTTCATTCCAACAGGTTGGACGCCTAATGAAAAATTAGGTGCAATGGTTGGACCTATGATTACTTATTTACTGCCACTGTTAATTGGTTATACCGGTGGTAAAATGATTGCTGATGTAAGAGGCGGCGTATTAGGTGCTATTGCAACCGCAGGTGTTATTATGGGAGCAGATGTTCCAATGTTCTTAGGTGCTATGATTATGGGACCTCTTGGTGGATATATTATTAAGAAGTTCGACCAGGCAATAGAAGGAAAAATCCCAGCAGGATTTGAAATGCTTGTTAATAACTTCTCAGCAGGAATCATTGGTGGTATGATAGCAATTTTAGGATACCTTGCCATAGGCCCTGTAGCAGCCGGTTTAAACAATGCGTTAGGCGCAGGAGTACAGGCAATCGTAAATGCAGGAGTACTACCACTTGTATCTATCTTTATCGAACCAGCAAAAATCTTATTCTTAAACAATGCAATTAACCATGGTGTATTAGGACCCATCGGAATTC
>JAAYMW010000146.1 GCA_012521175.1 Candidatus Epulonipiscium sp. | reverse complement strand
TCATCGTAAAAACTTTCATTTGCCTTCCATTTTTCAAAACTTTTCTTATACATATCCAAAACATTTTTATAAGTTTGGAGTGCTGTTTGATTAAACTGTTTTTCTGCTTCTGAAACACTGCTGTCTATTAAGGGATCTTTATATCCTGCAATCTTTGCTGCAATCTGAGAAAAATAAAAATAATCTATGGTGTTATTGGGCTTAAATTCATTTTGAGTGTTGCCCCCCATCCACTTTTTATCCGTAACCTGCTGGATTGCGCTATATGCCCAGTGGCTTTCAGGTACATCCACATATACCTGTGCAAACGCAGAAGTAGAAATACTAATGGCTGCTGCCAGTGCCAATGCCGTTTTTCTAACACTTTTCATTGTAATCCCCCTTATATGATTTCTTCTATATTCTACATATTCTACTTACATCATAAGTCATTATTCCACTTTTTATTGTATGCCAAATAATGATTATATGCAAGGTTTTCCAATTAAATTAGGCGTATTTTCTCAGGATGATACCTATTATTCTGATAGATAAGGGAAAATCCTTCCCATTCAAGGGCTTCTTTCTCATACATCGTCAGCATAAACTGCCCCAACAAAACTCTTCTCTCAACAATTTTCTTCGAATGAAGACTACCTATTTCTTTTCCGCACTGCAGTTGAATCATCGTTTTATCCTCTTTTTCTACGATATTTTCTATATGCAAAAGAGAAATATACCCTTCACTGCCATCTGCTCTTCCAATGGGCTTTCTCACTTTAACAGGCACCAATACCAGCTCCCTTGAAAATACCAGGGGAAGCCCGTTTCGCCTGTGAAGCAGGGAACTTGTCCACTGCCTTAAGGCATAAAGATCGATTCTTCTTTGATGAAATAAGAAGTTTAAAAAAGCCCTGATGCTCTTATTCATATAGATAACTTCGCCATCATTTACATATATGTATATACCATTTTCTCCATTGGCTCCATAGGTTGGAAGAATGCCTTGAATGCCTTTTTTAATAATACTATCCAATCTCAATCCCTCCTGAAACAGTTTTATAGCTTTATTGTATCAGAACATATGTTCGTATTCAATCCCCTTTTCAAAATTTTAGGATACTTTTAGTATTTTTTTCAATTTAAGAAGAGCTTTTTCTTTATGCTTTACCGCTACACCATAAGAACAACCCATTTCCTTTGCAATCATCCCCAGTTTTTTTCTTTTGATATAAAAATCTTCTATCACCTTGTGCTGCTTCTTAGTCAATCCAGAAAAGGCTTCAAGAAGTGCCTTATGTTCTTCTTTATATGTAATAAAATCCTCTATCCTGCTTTCTTCATCCATCAGGGAGTTAATAAAGGCATTGCCCTCCTCCCATCCCGTATCCAGGGAGCAGTCAGCTTCTTTCTTTTTTAACTGATTGTAATAAAAAAACTTAAGCCTATCCCTTATATAAGCTTCAAAGGGAACGTTTTTTGATGGATCATACCTATTGACAGCTTCTAACAAAATTAATACACTTTCTTGAAAAAGCTCTTCTCTGTCTCTTTTCCCCGAAGGCATAAAAAGCATCATCTTGTAAAAAAGAGGTTTAAAGCTTGTAATCAAATATTCCATAGCCTTTATATCTCCTAGTTTAGCTTTTTCAACATTCATTTGAATTTCCAGCGTCATAATCCTTCTCCTTATATAGGCGCCTTTTAATTTCAGTACTGTAACTAGAGCCTATATCTCTTGGCTAAAAATCCAAAATCAGGAGAAAAAGTTAGTAGACGGTGACTAAACACCGGTATCAATTATCGTGAATAATATAGGTAGATTCTTATGTAAACTTCTTTTAATCAACAGCGAAAGAGTTCTAGTCCGTTAGTTTACCAAATTTTTAATATTGAACGAAAGATTTTGATTCGCTACAATAGGCTATGTAAGTTGATAGACATAAGTCGCCAACATAATCAATACCCTCTATAACCTTTCTGGTACTGCTATTCTGGTGTTGACTATGAACAATCAACCCCTCTCGGATGATCAAGGCACTTCTAATACGCATAAAATCAGTTTTTTGTAAACTGATGATTAATTTGCCAACAGCAAAAAACTTGATTATGTTAACCACATCAACTATAATGTTTTTATGGTTGGTCGACATAAG
>JAAYMW010000145.1 GCA_012521175.1 Candidatus Epulonipiscium sp. | reverse complement strand
TGTTCCTTTTTTGATTTGTAATATAAATTTAATATTGTATTAATATGGTTATAATAGTAATAGTATATATTTAGATTGTTGCATTCATTATTGAAGGGAGGAAGCAAAATGGATTTGAGAACACACTGGTCATCCCAATATAAGTACCTGGATGATCAATGTTTATTAAGTGAGATAGATAAATTAAAAAAGGATGTTGAAAATACACAAAAGTGGATAGAAGAATTAGAAAGCAAAAAAGACTCCGTAGAATATCTCCATAAAAAAATGGCAAAACTCGCTTTTGGTTTTGCCCGTGAAAAACATCAAATCCTTTCACAAGAAGCGCATAGAAGAGGACTTATCAGCTGAGAACACTATTCATTGGATGGGGTTTGAATTAAACTGGATAAAATCGATCCATACAAATTCTGTGCATTTCTCTTCCAGTTATCGCATATCTTTTTGGCCTGCTCTTTTGAAGCAACACTGATTTGTAAATTCATTAAAGTAATGTCATTCTCTTTAACTTTACAATATACAATGTATTCGCTGTGCTTTTCAGGAATATATTCGGCAGTTATCTCCAATTCCTTTTTTAATTGTTGGCGATTTTTTTTTATGTACTCATCTATTTCCAATCGAATATTCTCAGGAATACGATTGATAAAGTATTCCAGAGTGGTAATCCCTTTATTGGCGATAATATAGCGGGTTTTATGGTTTTCTTGCTGACTGACAATCAAATTAGAATCAATTAATTCCGTTAAATATTGTTGCAGAGAAAAATAATCCATATAAGCTCTTTCCATAATAAATTGAGTAATTTGTGCATGGGATAAAGGCATTTTAATTTTAGAAATTAAATATAACAGAATCAACTTGTTTGTGGCTAATTCATTCATAGATTGAAACACCAGAATCCCTCCTGTTCTTGGTATTTACGTCATACTACTTCATTGTATACTAAAAAGTCATTTAGGACAAGAAAATGAATAAAGTTTCCCCTGCCAGGCATTCCTTTCCTTAAACCTTTTATGAATTCCATTTAACACCGCTTTTTTATTTTTACTCCATAAGGGAGCTATAAGAAGCGCTTTTGGGCCATCCCCTGTAATTCGATGAATGACGATATGGGGAGGCAGTAATTCTATGCAATCAATTACTAAATCAATATACTCGTTCATTGTGAATACATGAAAAGGTTTTTTTAAATAGTAATCATATAAAGGTGTGTTTTTGATGATATGAAGCAAGTGAAGTTTAACACCTTGAATAGGCTGTTTGGATACGTATTGAACAGATAAAAGCATATCGTTCTTACTTTCTCCAGGAAGCCCTAGAATCAGGTGAACTACTGTATCTATATTTCTTTTTGACAGATTGCTTACTGCTTCTTCAAAACATGAAAGAGGATACCCTCTTTGAATGAGCGAGGCAGTATCTTCATGCATTGTCTGAAGTCCAAGTTCTACCCATAGATACGTTTTCTTATTGATTTCTTCCAATAAATCTAAGACAGGCTGACTTAAGCAGTCCGGACGGGTGGCAATAGCAATACCCACCACATCGGGCAGAGAGATGGCTTCTTCATATTTTTTTCTAAGCACATCTATAGGAGCATAAGTATTTGTAAAAGCCTGAAAATAGGCAATATATTTCCCTGATTTCCATTTATCGATTAAAAGGGTTCGACTTTGATGAAATTGCTCTGTAATGGGAAGAACTGCCGATGGCGCAAAATCACCGGAACCTCTTCCACTGCAAAAAATACATCCTTTCTTAGATAAAGTACCGTCCCTGTTAGGACAGGTAAATCCTCCATCCAATGAAATCTTAAAAACTTTCTCTCCAAATTTTTGACGAAGATAATAATTTAGAGAATAATAAGGTTTATCGTCCCAACGATACATATGTTGTCTCCAATCTTAAATAATCATCACATATTATTATGGTAAACCTTTATGGAGTAAACGTCAATGATTAAAAATTATTAAATAAATCTGGTTTAGATTGCTAATACTAAAAAAAATATATTTTAAAAACGAATAATTTATCATGATAAAGAATAATGCAATTAGAAGAGAATAGGACACAAGAGGAGTACTTTCATGGATATATCGGTAATTATCCCTGCCTATAATGAAGAAGGAAGAATTGGGAATGTTTTATCTGCATTAATGGGATTTGAATATATTAAAGAAATTATCGTTGTTAATGATGGCTCCATTGACCAGACCACCAAGGAAGCCCAAAAATATCCTGTAACCCTTATAGAACTCCCGTTTAATCAAGGGAAAGCGGCAGCGATCAAACGCGGTTTAGAAATAAGCAGTGGAGAATGGATATTATTTTTAGATGCGGATTTAAATGGATTAAATAAAGAACATTTGCTTTCTATGATTGAATATACAAAGAGAGAAGACATTGATATGGTGATTGGTATTTTTACCAAAGGAAAATTCATTACAGATATTTCCCATAAAATTGCCCCGTTTTTATCGGGGCAGAGATTAATTCGAAGAACGGTGTTAGAAGGTATGCCTCATTTTGAACATACACGCTATGGCATTGAGTTGATGATCACCGAGTATGTTCACAAAATGGGATGTCAAGTTAAAAAAGTAAAATTGCCGCATGTTTATCATATTCCTAAAGAACAAAAACGAGGATGGATAAAAGGCAAGATTGAGAAATATTCAATGTATCGCAATATTATCTCTACACTTTTGGAGATATATTTTTTATCAAGATTAAAATGGGTTAAAAAGTTGCAAAGATATAGCTCTTAACTATGATTGATACATCAGTTGATTTTCTTTGCATTGTCTTATAGTTTCACAGATTTGAATCAGATACTTCCATTCATCCTCCGATTGAATCATGCGTATAGTATTTACAAACTCTAATCGCATTCGATCCAAATATTCTTGCTTTAAATATTCAATTTCCTCATCTGTTGTCATTTGACTTGCTTGAATTAAAAACTCCCTTGCTCTTTCTCCAGTTGCAAAGGGGATATAGGGTTCTAATATATCCAGGGAAGCCTGAAGCGCTTCATATTGCCTTTGGAAAGGATTATCCTCTACTTCTGCAATATAAGTATATAAAGATTCTAAATTTAAAAATGTTACATTTTTTAATTCCGAGTAATCAAAGTCGTTGATTATTGATTTTAACTTATTTAATTCCTCAATGAGCTGCTGATTCGTCAAAACGTTTGTCATGAAATCCCTTCTTTCTTAGCAGCATAAAATAATGAAAATAGTTTTCTCTATTACTATTTGCAGTATAAAAATAAAATACACAATAAATATTTGTCCATTTTAGATTAAAAAGTCATTTGTGCTGTTTCTATCCAAAAGGTTCTAATATATAGGTGGAAAAAATGAAGAAGTCATAAGAAACTGGCTTGATATCCATGATATAGAAGGATTATTTTCCAGAACTTTTATAAAAAATTTTATTGGGAATAATTGGAATAAATAATAGCAATGCGTGAAATAACGCAGCTATTTTTTTATTGTGTAGGAAATTGTTTCGGATTTTCTATGCAATAAAATGCCCTTATTGTTCTAAAATATTTCCTATGCTATTATGAACTTATTAAAGGAAAGCATATTGGAGTGGTTTTATGTCAAAAAAGAAGATATTAATTGTAGACGATGAACTACATATTTTAGAATTATTAAAATATAATCTTGAGACAAGTGGATATGAAGTGATAGAAGCAGAATCTGGAGAAGAGGCATTAGAAAAACTCAATGCTTCGATAGCACTTGTGATTTTAGATCTTATGCTTCCTGACATGGATGGATTGGAAGTCTTAAGAAGAATTCGCTTTAATGATCATTTAAAAAATATTCCTGTGATCATGCTTACAGCCAAAAATGAAGAAATTGATGCAGTACTTGGTTTAGAAATGGGGGCAGATGATTATATTGGGAAACCTTTTAGGGTTCGTGAGCTTTTAGCGCGGATTAAAGCTGTATTAAGACGAAAGGAAG
>JAAYMW010000144.1 GCA_012521175.1 Candidatus Epulonipiscium sp. | reverse complement strand
TTCTAATCTTTCCTTATCTCTTATATCGCCTAACAGGAACCTAATGTTTTTACGTCTTCCCAGTTCTTGCTCCATTAAAAACTGCTTATATTCATCCCTGCTAAAAATACGAATAACCTGAGGATTGTATTGAATCAGCTTTTTTACCAAAGCTTGTCCAATAGTTCCTGTTCCCCCAAGAACTAAAATCTTTTTGTTTTCAAACATCGCTTCACCCACTTAACCTATGATAGTATTGTAATATATGCTGTAAATAGTTTTATCTCATTTTCTTCTATAAATTCTTCCAAGATTTTTTCAAAATGTACGGCGGCATTATATTGGAGCTTATACAGGCTTTCATTTTTTTCAATAATTCGTTTGTATGAATCTTGATCATTTTCTATGATTTTGGGTTCATACTGCTGAGCAATCTGTAAAAGTTCAGACTGTTTATAATAAAATAGAAGTTCATTAGCAAGAATAGCTTTATTGATTTCTTCATCATTTTTGTCTAATTGGTGTAAGATATTTTTAAATTTCTCCCTGCTTTTCCCTTCATAATACCTTTTTAGCTCTAAAGTCCACTCTAAATTTGATTTGGAACATTTCTTTACCACTTTTAATTCCTTTAAGACATTTTTCAGCTTTTCAATTCCATTATTATATACAGTATTCTCTTTTTTCTCTATTATATGCCCGATCTTGTCCTTTGCATTAATATCTTTATTGCAGTATTTTATAATGGCATCTTCTAATGTCATGATCATAGTTCCCTTGATTTTTGCTCCGCCTTCTGTGGCATCTATAAAAGTATTATTGGAATGATCTTTGATATAGTTTTCAAACCAATTAAGATAATAATACAGTTGCGAGCTGGTAGGAATCCTGTTTCCATGTATATCTTCCACCAATAGATCACCTGGTGAATCCTTGTGATCTTCTTCAGATATCTTGGCTGCTATGTCACTATGGTGCTTTGCATTGGTAAATGCTAAATCCTGTCCAATTAAAATGATAGGGTTGCATCCCATGTATGTGGCTATAGCCGTAGAGCTGTTGGCCACAGATCCTCCTACTTTAATAATATCCTGTTTCTCCCCTGATATATATTCCGTAAGTTTTTTTAACTTTTCATCCGTTATAAATATTTTTTTGCCCCGCCATTCTTCCACAAGGATATGATTGCCATGAACCAATGAAATAAAAGGTATGGTTAAATCCATATAGTCCTTAGCTAATTCATAGGTAATATTTTGAGGGTCAATATTACACAGAAAATGAGGAATAATTCCTCTTTCTAATAAGGGCTTTAATGTTCTTACCCCAGCAATAATCACAGCTTTATCCATTATATCTTTTAGATGCTCGATATTTTGTTCAAGGGAAGGTCCCGCAGACACAATGATAGCAGGACAATTTTTAAAACTGTCCTTAAAAGAAGTGATGGAATTCCCTTCTATAATATATGGAATATTTTCTATTAAGTTTGTACTTATCTGACTAGAAAGTTTTTCTATAGCATTCACTTGTACCTGAAGTTCAAGATTATACTTATTAATAATTCCCAAAAGCTGATTATAGAACTCTGCATATATTTTATCATAGTAGGACAATGTATATATCTTAAAATGGTTATAATTTTCTATGGAGGTATTTTGCTTTAAGATTTCATAAATATTAAAACATGCATTTCCTACAAGAGAAATTACAGTTGCTTTCTCTAAAATAGGTTTAACATGTTCTAGTTCTTTTACATATAAATATAATTCTTCATTTGGCTCTATAATAACGATGATATTTTCCTTTGCATATTTTGATAATGCATATAGATTATATCCTAGTCCTAATCCAAATAATATAAATACAGTATTTAAACCATACTCCTCTAACGAACCTATATTTCGTATTGCTTCTTTCAGAGGGTCATATTTGCTGTGCAAATAGAGCTCCTTTTCCCCTATTTGAAGCTTTGCAGTTGGGGCTCCACTTTTTGAAGTTTCTATTTGAATGGTCATCGTTACACCTTCATTCAATAAACTCGATAGTTGCTGTAAATATCTTTATCTCTTCCTTGAACTTTCTTTGTCTTAGTCTTTGGTCCACAGGTTTTGAATAGTCTATATATTGGTCAATAAAGTTCTGTAGAGGCATATGCTTGCATCCTTCTATAAATGCTCCGCCTTCTGTGGCGTTTATAAATTCTATCTGAGGATTATCTTTAATTTTATTTTCTATCCAATGTTTAAAACTTAGTAATCCTAAGGTTGTATCCAGCCATTCTCCGTTTTGGCCTTTTACTTTTCTTCTGTTGGTACTTTCATTTACTGTATTTCCATAAGCATGACTTTGACCATCCGTAAAAGCCAAGTCCTGCCCTACAAATACAATGGGATTCCCTCCAAATCGAATAGACAAATCCAGTACTGCTGTAGCAACAGAGCCTCCTAAATCCATAGTATGTTCTGGATTTTCTACATGCTCTTTTTTGTTAGAAGCAATATATTTAGGTCCCTGATATTTTGATACAGTATCTGCACTGGCTGATTCAAAAAATACCATAGGAATATCCAAGTTTTCATATCCGCTGATTTGGCTATAAGTAGGCTCATATTGAGGATCTATGATACAAAACATATCCGGTTCTATGTTTTCCCAGAGTAAAGTCTTTAGAGTTCTTCCTACTGCAAAGATAAACGCCCTGCCTTCCAAATCGCTGAGCAAATGAATATTCTTTTCTAATGAAGGCCCTGCCGATACAATGATAAAAGGCAACCCTTTATATTGATTAAATAATTCCCCCACATTAGGAGCATTTAAGGCCTTGTTTCGTTTATAGTTTTCATCTACCATTTCTCTCCACTTATTGGTTTCACTTTTGGTTATATTCCAATCCTCTAATATAAATCGAATATTCTCATTACCTTTTGGTATAGTTTTTAAAGAGGGAGGGTAGATAATTAATTTGACGTCTTTCTTCAATAAATTCCCTAGATTCAATGCAAGTTTTTTTTCATTATCCGAAATCATAAGATGAACTTTATCGTCAGATAAAATGTTTGACAAATTCCTGCATTCCAAGGCAGCTTCAAATATATTGAAATTCATTTCAAATACATATAATTCTTGATTGCCTTTTAATTTATTTAATATTGCTTCAATATGATAACCCAGTCCAAAACCAAAAATAATAATGTTTTCTTTTTGTTCACTATACTGACTGTCTGCAAATTTTTCTGCTTCTTTAATGGGATCATATTTGCTGTGCAAATAAAAATCTATATTCTTATTTCTTACATAATCATAATCAGAAATTCTAAGGGTATATACCTTTGAATGGGTTAGTTCTTTTTTATATGTTTTTTCGTCCAATATAAATTGATTCATGTCATTATATAGATGGATGTCTTTAATCTTTAGCAAATCCATATTGCTTTTATAAAAATCCATACCTATGCCCCTATAGTTAAGATAAGCTTTTGATTCCACTCTTCAACTTTAGGTAGTATCTCATATTCTAAGATGTCGCCAATTAACACATAATCCATATTTTCTAATGCCTCTACCATTGCATTAAAGGGTTCAATCATTTCTGAAATATCAATAGGTTCAACCTGTACATCCAAGGTAAGTGAAATGGCTTCCATAGACCATTTTAATCCATCTATAATTTGAACAACCAAATCCATTCCTTTGCCTTCCATTCCTTCATGAAAGGAGTCTACTGCTTCATTGATTCCATTGATAAGTCTGCCAGTGTATTCGACTAATGTTTGAATAACTTCCATTTTTTCTGCTCTTTGATTCATAATTATCCCCTTTTCAAAAAATTATTTTTTTAAACAAAAGAAATACTGCACTGAAATATTTTAATAATCTCTATGTCTTGATCAATAACACTTTGTACCAGTTTATTGATATTAAAAGCGGTATCTTCTATTTTTTTATGAAGTGCTACATTTCTATTAATTAAACGACGACATTTCTCTTCTTTGCTTTCATTCATTTTTTCTATGAATTCATTATTTGTGTCAATATCATTTATTATTCTTAATAAAATATCTGCAACAGCCTCATTGCGTTTTATCAGGTCATTAAGTTGTGTTTCAAACAGATTAAGCCTTCTGATATCTTTCTCATCTGTATTTTCTTTATTGAGTAATTGATGTGCTTCTTTAAATCCTTGGCTAGAAATTTTATGAACCTTTTCTAAATCTACTTTTAAATTCATTAAAAGGCGTTGGAGTTTTTCGTCTTGATATCCTATTTTTTTAGCTTTAATAATAGTATTAATTTTATCCTGTATAAACTCATTTTTAAGACAGTATTTCTCAATAGCTTGTCTTAAAGTCATAATATCCGTTCCATGAATTTTGGCTCCGCCTTCTGTGGCATCTATATAAGTTTTATTCGGATTATGGATTATAAATTTTTCCATCCACATTAAAAAAGTATGCCATACGCTATTGGTGAATACCTTATTGCCGTCAATTCCTTCAACCTCAATGAGATCATCATCCTCCTTAAGTGTGGTACCTCCACAACTATCCGCATGATGTTTCCCATCTGTATATGCCAAGTCCTGTCCTA
>JAAYMW010000143.1 GCA_012521175.1 Candidatus Epulonipiscium sp. | reverse complement strand
TTCATACCTAAAGAACGGGATTCAATAACTCCAGCACTTTCAAATTTCCTTAAAGCATTAACAATAACAGATCTTGTAATGCCTACTCTGTCTGCAATTTTACTTGCAACCAGAAGTCCTTCCGCACCATTTAATTCTTCAAAGATATGAAGAATTGCTTCTAATTCTGAATAAGACAAAGTACCTATAGCAGATTTAACAATTGTAGCTTTTCTGACTTCTTCTGCTGTTTCTTCACTTTGAGAACGAAGAATTTCTAATCCCACTACAGTTGCACCATATTCCCCTAAAATTAAATCTTCTGTAATATACTCTCCCTCTTCTTTGTATAATAAAAGAGTTCCTAATCTTTCTCCACCAGCACTAATAGGAATAATAGTACTTCTGTGCTTTTCAACTATAGCTTTTTCAACATCTTTAATATGAAATTCTGATAAAGGTACATTATCTCTGGTTTCTACGGTATTTAATAATTGTTCATTAAAATGGGTGTCAATAAATCTTCCTACGGTTTCTTCATCAGGATTAAATAATGCATTCGAAGGATTGGTATAATATACTCCTAAAGCTTTGCCCTTTTTACTAACAATCATTGTATTTGAAGCTAAAACCTCACTTAAAACTTTGCATATATCATTAAATATAACCGGATCTGAACCAGAACGCTGTAATAATCGGTTCAACTTTCTTGTCTTTTCTAATAACTCCACTGACATATTGTTTCCTCCTTTAATATTTTAATATTCATTTGTATTATTTGTCTAATATTATGTTCTCAAAATTCTTACTTTATACAATTACAAATATTTTTAATGATTTCAACTAAATTTGCAACCTTCAAAAAAAGAAAGCTGACATAGTCAACTTTATTGTTAAATTTTTCTAAATAATATCTTTTTTCTTTCAAATATATATTAACACTTATTCTTCAAAAATACAATATCTTTTGATAAAGTTTAGATAAAAAACTTTACTTTTCTTATCTGTAAACTAAAAAATGACTTCATTCTACGCAATAAAGATAATCTTTCGTTTATTCATTTGTATGAATATAACCACACTCAGAATTACTACAAACAACACTCACTTTTTTCTTGCCTTTTTCCACTAAAAAACTGTTACACTTAGGGCACTTTTCACCGGATGGTTTGTTCCATGACATAAATTCACATTCAGGATTATTTTCACATCCATAGTATTTGCGGCCTTTTTTAGTTTTCTTAATAATCACTTTACCATTGCAATTAGGGCAGTTTACTCCTGCTTCTTCATATAATGGCTTAGTATTCTTACATTCTGGAAATCCTGGACATGCAAGGAATTTACCATACCTACCATATTTAATAACCATATTTTTTCCACAATTTTCACAAATAACATCTGTAACTTCATCCAAATCAATATTTCCTATTTCTTGTTCTGCAATTTGCAATGTTTTTTTAAAATCTGGATAAAAATTTTGAATAATTTCCTTCCATGGAATCTCTCCATTCTCTACTTCATCTAATTGCTCCTCCATTTGCGCTGTAAATTCTACATCTACAATATTTTTAAAATAATTCTTCATGATGTCATTTACAATCTCACCCAATTCAGTTGGATAAAGAACTCTATTCTCTTTTACTACATATCCCCTGGTTAATAGAGTAGTGATAGTAGGAGCATAAGTGCTTGGCCTTCCTACACCATTCTCCTCCAAGGTCTTTACTAAAGAAGCTTCTGAATATCTTGCAGGGGGTTGCGTAAAATGCTGTTTACCTTCTAATGTCTTTAACTTCAATATATCATTATCTTTAATGTCAAAATCGGCAGCTTCTTCATTTTCCTGTTCTTTATTATATACGGCTAAAAACCCTTCAAACTTTAGGGAGGAGCCTGAAGTTGTAAAAATATAATCTCCTGCACTTACCTTCACAGAAAATGTATCATATTGAGCCGGTGCCATTTGACTAGCTGTGAATCTCTGCCAGATTAATTCGTATAATTTAAATTGATCTTTCGATAACGAATCTTTAATGTCTTTAGGGTGCTTATTAATATATGTTGGTCTAATTGCTTCATGGGCATCTTGAGTTTTTCCTTTTCCTTTATAATCTACAGGATTTAAGTTTAAATACTCTTTTCCAAAGGTATTTTCAATATACTCTTTTGCATGTTCTTGTGCCTCTTTGGAAATTCTTACGGAGTCCGTACGAATATAAGTAATTAGGCCAACTGTTCCCTCTCCTATTAAATCGATTCCTTCATATAATTGTTGAGCAATCCTCATAGTCTTCTGAGTAGAAAATCCTAAGTATTTAGATGCTTCTTGTTGAAGTGTACTGGTTGTAAAGGGAGCAACAGGCTTTTTAATTCGCTCACCTCTTTTAACTTCTTCTACTCTATACTGTTGTTTTTTGATTTCATTAATAATGTCATCTACTTCTTCTTTAGAATTCATTTCAATTTTTTTATTTTTTAATCCATAAAATTTAGCTGCGAATTTTTTGTTTGCAGGGCTAATAAATTCTGCTTCGATCGTCCAATATTCTGTAGGAATAAAATTTTCTATTTCTTCTTCCCTATCACAAATTAATCGTAGTGCAACGGATTGAACCCTTCCTGCACTAAGACCTTTGCGTATTTTTTTCCACAGAAGAGGACTTATACTATATCCAACAATTCTATCTAATACTCTTCTGGCTTGTTGAGCATCAACAAGATTCATATCGATTTTTCTTGCTTCTTTAATAGAATTTTTTACAGCATTTTTTGTGATTTCATTAAATGTTATTCTACTTGTCTTTTCATCTTCTAATTTTAAGGCATAAAATAAGTGCCAAGAAATAGCTTCTCCTTCTCTATCCGGGTCAGTGGCTAAGTATACTTTATCAGAATTTTTAGCTTCTTTCCTTAATTTATTTAATAATTCCCCTTTGCCTCTGATAGTAATATATTTAGGTTCAAAATGATCATCTATGTCTACGCCCAATTGGCTTTTAGGTAAATCTCTGACATGCCCCATAGAAGCCTCTACTTTATAGGATTTCCCCAAAAATTTTTTAATCGTTTTTGCCTTAGCTGGTGATTCTACTATAACTAAATATTTTGCCATAATACCCCTCCATTACTGATTTCGGACGAATCTCTTACCCGGCAGTTGTTGTATTAATCCTTTCAATTCTAAAAGAGTAAGTATACTCTGAAGTTGACTTATAGGATAATGAGTTTTAACAGATAATACGTCAATATGGGAAGGCTCAAAACTTATACAATCATATACTATATTTTCTTCTATTGCAAGTCTATTCATTATTTTACCTTCATATTGCAAATTTCTATTAGAGTTATTATTGATAAAATTAGTACGAATCTCACTCACAATATCATCAAGATCTGTTACAAGCTTTGCCCCTTGCTGGATCAGCCTATGAGTGCCTTTGCTTGTACTGCTAAAAATACTTCCGGGTACGGCGAAGACTTCTCTTCCTTGCTCTAAAGCTAAATCTGCTGTTATTAAGGCGCCGCTTTTTTCTCCAGCTTCTACTACAATCACGCCTTCACTAAGACCACTTATTATTCTGTTTCTTGCTGGGAAAAAGCCTGGAATGGGTTTTGTGCCAGGAGGATATTCAGATATTAATACTCCTTTGTCCTGAATTTCTTTCATTAATTTATTATTAGATTTTGGATAACATATATCAAGTCCATTTGCAACCACTGCAACTGTAAATCCTCCGGCTTCAAGGGTACCAATATGGGCTACTGTATCAATCCCCTCTGCCAACCCACTGATTATTCCGAATCCTTTATGAGAAAGTTCTTTGGCTAGTTTTTTTGCTACTCTTCTCCCATATTCAGAACATTTTCTAGTTCCAACCATTGCCAAAAAAGTTTTATCAAATGATGGCATAACGCCTTTAACATAAAGTCCAAGAGGCGGATTAGGGATATTCTTTAATTTACTTGGATAAAGAGGATGATTAATTGAATAATAAAAAATGCCCATCTGCTCTAAATCATAAAGCCACTTTTTTAATAGCTTTGGATTTTTAGAGTTTTTTAATAAAATAATTTCTTCATTCGTTAATTTAAATAGACTTTTTAATACTTCTAAATCTGCTCTCCAAATTTCTTCAGGTGTTTTATAATATTCTAATAGTTGTATAATTCTACTTCTCTTTAACCCTTTAATTGTAGTGATCCAAGTCCAATAAAGCATTTGATCCATTTCTTCATTCACAATATCACCCATTCATATTCTTTACTTATTCATATTTTCCTATTTGTATATTTTTATTCTAGTTATATTCTTAATTTTCAAAAATATAACGATATCAATTTTACCACTCTTTCCATAAATATCAATATAATTTATAAAAATAGTTATATTTACTGTAAAAATGTGGAACACTTTTGGTAGAATTAAAGCCTTTGGAAGGAGATTATAATGATTAGCAAGATAAAAAGTTGTGCTCTTTATGGTATTCATGGATATCTTGTAGATGTAGAAGTAGATTTAAGTGAAGGTCTCCCGGGGTTTGATTTAGTAGGTCTGCCAGATTCCTCTATCCGGGAAGCAAAAGAGCGTGTTCGAGCTGCAATAAAAAATTCAGAACTTTTATTTCCCATAAAAAGAATTACAGTGAATTTAGCACCTGCTGATATTAGAAAAGAAGGATCCGCTTTTGATTTACCTATCGCTGTAGGCATCATAAGTTGTAACACACCTATTCCAAAAGATGTTTTAAATAAAACGATGTTAGTGGGTGAATTGTCCTTGGATGGAAGTGTTAAACCTGTAAACGGTATTTTGCCCATGGTATATTCAGCCTCTCAAAACGGCATGACACAGTGTATTGTACCCTATGAAAATGCTGAAGAAGGTGCTATTGTAGAAAATATGGAAGTCATAGGTGTACACACATTAAAAGAAGCCATATTGCATCTAAGAAGCGAAAAACCTCTTCCTAAAACTACGATAGATATTAATTCAATAATGCGAAGTTGTGTGAATACAAATTTAGACTTTTCGGATGTTAAAGGACAAGAACATGTAAAAAGAGCTTTAGAAATTTCTGCTGCAGGTTCTCATAATGTATTAATGATAGGACCTCCAGGCTCTGGTAAAACCATGATGGCCAGAAGATTGCCAACCATTCTTCCTGATTTAACTTTTAAAGAAAGTATTGAAATAACTAAGATATATAGTATTACAGGTCTTCTTCCAAATAAAAAAGCTTTAATCAATACACGGCCTTTTCGTGCTCCTCATCATACTGTGTCAAACACCGCTCTTATTGGAGGCGGGAGAATTCCTAAACCTGGAGAAGTTAGCCTATCTCATTATGGAGTACTATTCTTAGACGAACTA
>JAAYMW010000142.1 GCA_012521175.1 Candidatus Epulonipiscium sp. | reverse complement strand
TGGAAATATTGAAATTCTCAAAAAACGTGCTGAAGCAATTTATCGTGAAGATGAAGGCAAACCAATTAGAAAATCTCATGAAAATCCTGCTATTAAAGAATTGTACGAAACCTATTTAGGCCACCCAATGAGTGAAAAAGCTCATCATCTCCTACACACAAAATATACTCCAAAAGATAGAGTATAATAATCAATTAAACTTCCGTCATATGGCGGAAGTTTTTATTGTATAGGAAATTCCTCAGGATTTCCTATACAATAAAAAACCCTCCGGACAGAATGCACACTCGCGCGTATTATATTTTGTCGGCTTTGCCGACTGCGCTCGGCGCGGGAATTTCCCAAGGGAAACTCTTTCTTTAATTGCAACTTTAGTACAGTTATTGTAAAATGACTAATAATTAAGAAATAGTATCAGATGATTAAAGGGGGACCATTATGGCTGTTTTAAAACCGTTTAAAGCAATTCGACCAAGAAAAGACTTGGTTCATAAAGTGGCAGCTCTTCCATATGATGTTATGAGTAGTGAGGAAGCCAGAGAAATGGTAAAAGATAATCCATATTCTTTTTTGCATGTAGATAAGGCAGAGATAGATTTAGACCCTTTGATTGATTTATATGATAAAAAAGTATATGAAAAAGCCAGAGAAAATTTAAATAGAATGATCAATGAGGGTATATATATAAAAGATAAAAGCCCTTTTTTCTATATATATAAATTAATTATGGGTGGAAGAGAACAGACAGGAATTGTGGGATGTACTTCTATTGATGATTACCAAAATAATATCATAAAGAAGCATGAATTAACTAGGGAAGATAAAGAACAGGATAGAATTAATCATGTAGATTATTGTAATGCACATACAGGACCAATATTTTTAACCTATCGTGCTAAAGAAGAAATAACTGAAATTATTGAATTATGGATGAAAAACAAGGATGCAATTTATGATTTTACAGCAGAGGATCATATTCGTCATATGGTGTGGATTATTGATGACAAATCTGTTATTACTCAAATACAAAATGCTTTTAAAGAAATAGATTATTTATATATTGCGGATGGTCATCATAGAGCAGCCTCTGCCGTAAAAGTGGGATTAAAAAGAAGACAAGAAGGAAATTATACCGGAGAGGAAGAATTTAATTTCTTTTTATCTGTTCTGTTCCCGGATGATCAGCTTCATATTATGGATTATAATCGTGTAGTAAAAGATTTAAACGGATTATCTGAGGAAGAGTTCTTAAAGGCTTTGAATGATAAGTTTATAGTTGAAAAACTAGAAGAAACTGTTCCATACAAACCTGGGAAAAAACATGAATTTGGAATGTATTTAGGAAATACCTGGTATAGACTTACTGCAAAAAAGGGAAGTTTTAATGATGATGATCCCGTGGAAAGATTAGATGTATCTATTTTACAAAACAATTTACTTCATCCTATTCTTGGAATTACAGATCCCAGAACCGATAAAAACATTGATTTTGTAGGAGGAATAAGAGGACTGAAGGAATTGGAAGCAAGAGTTCAAAACGGAATGGAAGTAGCTTTTTCCATGTATCCTACTTCAATAAAAGATTTAATGGATATTGCTGATGCCAATAAAATAATGCCACCAAAATCTACATGGTTTGAGCCCAAATTAAGAAGTGGGATTTTTATTCATTCACTTCAGGAATGAATATTTTATATCGTATCATAGCAAACTAAATATGCGAGATTCTACAATTATCTCCGATAAAATCTAAATTATTTTGCGAAAGGAGATTGCTATGATGCTCAACAAATTTACAGCAGGTATGGTGCTTGGCGGTGTTGCAGGAGTTATGGGATTTAAAATGATGACAACCAATAAGAGAGGCAGACGTAAAATGATGAAAAATGGCAGAAGAATGCTTGAAAAAGCAGGGGATCTGTTAGATGAATTAAGATAAAGGGTGTGCAACAGCACACCTCTTTTTTGTATAAATTTCAGAAGTTTCGCAGATTAAAAAATAAATAGGGCGTAGCCCCTTGATATGTAATGGTTTAGATGAATAATAATTGAAATATGTAAATTCCGATTTTTACTGGAAAAAATTTAGGGTTTAAAAATGA
>JAAYMW010000141.1 GCA_012521175.1 Candidatus Epulonipiscium sp. | reverse complement strand
TCATTTTTAAACCCTAAATTTTTTCCAGTAAAAATCGGAATTTACATATTTCAATTATTATTCATCTAAACCATTACATATCAAGGGGCTACGCCCTATTTATTTTTTAATCTGCGAAACTTCTGAAGAATTAAGGTGCCAAAAGGAAATTTTTCAACGATTAACTTATTAATAGAAGAAGATGAGCTTATCATTAAAAAAACAATGGATGGAACATACGATGTAGAAGTTAAAAAAAACAATAGGAAAAAGTAAAAGCATAGTCTGCTGACTATGCTTTTACTGCGCCATTGGTTAGGCCACTGACAATGTATCGTTGCATAAATATAAAAATCAGTATTACTGGGGAAATGGCTATGATCCCAAAGGCCATTGTAGAATTCCAAAGAGTTTGATATTGTTGAACATAATTATAAATACTGGAAGTAATAGGCCTCATGGTTGGGTTTGTGATAAAGGTAATGCCATAAATCAAATCTCCCCAAGCGTATACAAAGGAAAATACAGCTGCTACTACAATACCTGGACGGGCAATAGGAAGCATAATTTGAATAAATGATTTTAGATGGCCGCAACCATCTATTTTGGCAGCTTCGTCTAATTCCTTTGGAATAGAAAGAAAATAAGTCCGGAGTATAATGACGGAAAAAGGAATTCCAATAGTAGCATCAGCAAGAATAGGGGCCCAATACTGATTTAATAGTTTTATTTCTGAAAACATAATGTATAAGGATGTTAAAACCAGTGTAGAAGGTAACATTTGGGTGATTAAAAATAACAAAATAATAATTTTCTTTTCTTTAAAGCGAAAACGGGCTAATCCATAGGCCGCAGGTATTGATAATACGGTGGAGATAAGCATTGCACCTACGGAGATAATTAAACTGTTTTTAAATCCTATAAAGGTGTCACTCGATACTTCCAATTGTTTTAGATAGGCTTCGAATGTTAGATTTTTAGGCCATAAGGGAGTCGGGATAGAAAAGATCTCAACCTGGGTTTTTAAAGAAGTTACGAGCATCCAGTACAGAGGAAATATAAAAATAGCAAAAATAATAAATCCAATGATAAATAAGATTGCTTGATTTCTATTTTGCTTTCTTATTTTTCTCACATCACATCACCTCTTCCTCATTAATTAATCGAATATAGAAAAAGCCAACAAAAAGCAAAATTAAAAACAAAATATTGGCTGTGGCTGCTCCCTGACTAAATTTAAATTCTTCAAAAGACAAACGATAGGCATAAGTAGAAACCAGTTGAGTCCAATTGATACACTCTCCACTTAAGGCTCCCATGGAAATTAATTCCTGGAGGATTTTATAGGCACGAAAAGCATTTTGATCTCCTATCGTTTCAATGGTTGCCCCAGTCGATAAAATCCAGGGCAAAAATTGAAAGGCGCCTTCTTCGCTATTCATGGCACACATGGCAAATCCATAAGTATCTTCATCGGTAAGGATATAGGCTGCTTCCTTAAATTCATCCCAAGTCTTGGGAGGTTCTAGCCCTGCTTTTTTGAAAAGATCTTTATTATAATAAAGGGCTACATTATTAGAACAAAAGGGTAGACCATAGTATCTGCCGTTATAGATCACAGAATGAAGGACCTCGGGATAGTAATCGTTAATATCCTGTTTATTGGACATATATTCTGTAATGTCTTCAAACAAACCCAAGGTGATATATGTAAACATATCGGGATTATCGATAATCACTAAATCTGGTAGTTCATTTTCAGTAAATCCCAAGGAAAGTCTTTTTGTAAAATCTGTCATGGGAACATACTCCCAGCTAAGAAAATAGGTATCTTGAGACAGATTAAAATCTTTGATTAGTTTATCCAAACTTTTTTGTTGTGCTTCCACTTCATAATAAGCCCACAATGTTAACTTTTCTCTTTGATTTGAGGTTTGTTCTGTCGAAATATTGTTTTTATGGATGCCACCAAATTTAAAGAAGCAAAATATCACAATCAATAATGCTGTGCCGCTTAGTATTTTTTTCATTTTATCCCCCCGTTGACACTTACTTATAAAATTAAAATTTTTCCCGAAATTCTCCTGGTGGAATCCCTATGTTTTCTTTAAATACTCGAATAAAATATTTTGGATCGCTATAGCCCACTTCAGCAGCAATTTCATAAATTTTCATATTGGTTCCTTTTAACAGACGTTTTGCATGACTAAGCCTGAAATCCCTTAGGAACACTGAAAAATTCATACCTATTTCCTTATTAAACAGTGTACATAAGTATTCCGGGGTTATATCCAAGCGGTCTGCAACTTCCTCAAGGGTAATACCTTCCTTATAGTGACTTTTAATATAGTTTAGGGCGCGTTTTATCGTATAATTTCGTATATCTTCTCGTTTTCCTGGGGCATTCATTAATAGTTGTATGACACTGGAATAAGCTTCTTCTAACTCATATCTTGTTCTGGTAGCCCCCATTCGTTTTAACACATGTTTATTATTTAATAATTCATAGGTCTTTGTATCAATTTCTTGTATCAAATTGGCTGTTGCTGTATACAACCGCATATACCCATCTATAATGCTGTCAGGCTCATATAATTTTTCTTTCATATAATCAAAAAATTCTACTTTATATTTTTCTAAATCCTCTAGTTGGCCGTTACATATTGCAGATTTTATTTTATTTTCAATTTCAATAGGATAATTATAATCATCTCCGGTCAAGTTAGATACCATTTCATTGGTGATAAGCATGTCACCGCCTAAAGATATGCCATAGCGTAAGATAGCCTGAAGTTGTTTAAATATTATAGGCAAATCACCAATGTTTTTAAATTTTTCCATGCACCATAGGGTTTGTTCTTTTTTGCCTTTATAGGGCAAGAGGATTCTTTTCTCAAAGTATTCTTTAATTTCTTTATAAGGCAATTCACCAGCCATTAAAGTTACAATTTCTCTGGTGGTTTCTAGGTAAAAGGAGTATATCAAAACAGAAGGAAAACGGTCCTGAAAGCGCTGGATTTTGTCCATATATTCATTACTGTAAGTTGCCTTTGCTCCGTCCGTACAGCCCAAAAAAATAATATATTCCATGGTGTCTGTAAAGTGACAGATGGCTTTTAGAATTTCTTCACTATATTCTGTACTGCCCATAATGGCATCCCGTATACAGCTTTGAGGGGTACCCTTTAGGGCATTTTTCTCTTGTACAATCTTTTGCTCAATGTGTTCTAATACTTGTTGCACATCTTCTGCAGCAATGGGTTTTAGCAGATAATCCTTTACACCTAAATGAATAGCTTTTTTTGCATATTCAAATTCAGAATAACCGCTTAAGATTACAGCATGAATTTTTATTCCCAGTTCTTGTAGTCTCTCAAGCATCACAAGTCCATCCATAACAGGCATAAGAATATCCGTAATCACTGTTCCCATATTTTCAATACTATTAACATTCCAAGAGGCAGCTTCTCCATAATACATATCTATTCTTGAAAATGCATTGTGCATACCGATTTTTCTACCATCATCCTGAATGGCAGTGTTTCTGTTATTATACAGTTTCACCAGATCAGGAGGCATTCCTTTTCCATTGTCTTCAATAATGATACTGATGCTGTTTTCTCCGTCTAATTGCATGATATCAATATTAATCATTCCTCCAGTTTCCATTCCCTTAAATCCATGTAATATGGAATTCTCTAGAAAGGGCTGCAGCAATAATTTATGGATGTAAACGTTTTTAATGGATTCATCGATATTGCAGTTACACTGAAAACCATTGTTATATCGCATCTGGTAAAGACTAATATATTTATCAAGCCAATCCATTTCTTGCCAAAGAGGAGCAACTTTATTGCTTTCATTAATGCTATAACGCAAAATAGATCCCAGATTCCTCAACATTCTGCTAATTTCATATTCTTCTTTTTCAATGGCCATCCAGTTAATCGTATCTAAAGTATTGTATAGAAAGTGAGGGTTAATCTGTGCTTCTAATGCTCTAATCTCTGCATTTTTCTGCATTTCAGTGGCTTCCTTTACCTTTTTTATAAGTAATTTAACTTCTTTGGTCATTCTGTTAAAGTGATTGGCGATTTCTCCAATTTCATCCTGAGCTTCCACGATAACTGCTGTATCAAAGTTTCCCTTTTGAACGGATTTAATACCCGCAATAATTTTATTGACAGATTCTATAATTTGTCGAATGGTATAAATAATAAAAACCGTAGAAATTGCCAGGGAAACTGTACCCCATAGTATAAACATCTTCTGAGCATATTTTATATCTTTAAAAATATACTCTCTGTCAAAGGCGTTATAAAATATCCATCCTGTTTTATCATCTTTAAAAGTATTAATGGCGATATCTTTATTTTTTAACAATCCTGAGACAATAATAAATCGCGGTATTTCAAGATTTTTATCGAGGGATATTCCTGCAAACATTTGAATAGGATATGAAATTACATGCTTATTTTGATCCAAAATAAAGGTAAAATTATATTCTAAAGCACCTTCGTTTCCTTGATGGATATTGCAAAGATTGTTTAATACACTTTCATCAATGGTCATTACAGCAGTGGCAATTGCCCCTTTTTCCAGGTCTTCAAAATCAAATAATTGTTTGGAAATATGAAATACATGGACATCTTCTTGCCTGTCCTTTATTTTCATTGTAGGAGTAATGACCATACCCGCTTTGTTTTGTGCATTGATAAAAGGAGGAATCTCCCTTAAATCCTTATAATCTCTCCACAAGTTATCTATGGAAGAAGGAGTTTTTAAATCATAAGTCACTGCACTGCCATCATTACATATAATGCTAAGGCATCGAATACCATCTACGGAATTCATATATTGTTTTAAACGATTTTGGATGGTGTTATAGGCGACTGCTTTTTTAATGGCCTTCCCGTCCATTAAAATCTGGATATTTGCAATAATTTCATCATCCATATAAATCTGATATAGGATATTGGTGTATATATCGAGAGATAAGTTGACCCTGTCTACTGTTTGAGAAAGGTTATTCATGGTGAGTTCATTAATTTTTTCATTAATGTATGCATTATTAAATCTGTAGGAGACAATATTGATAATTAAGATAGGAAGGATTGCTGATAGTATAAAGGAAGTTAAAATTTTATGAGATAATTTTAATTGGTTATATATATTTGGCATTTTAAATAATTTCATAGGGCCTGTTTACCCTCCGTTTTTTATAATAACAGCATTTAGAATGTTTATATTTACTTTATTATTTTCATAAGATTGTGTCAATAAAAATTAAAAAGAACCTCCCTAAGGAGGTCCTTTTTAGTTTTATTTTCCGTAATATGCTTTTTTGTAGATATCTACTAATTCGCTTACAAGTGGAAGTCTTGGGTTAGCAGTGGTACATTGGTCTTCGAAGGCACGATCTGCTAAATATTCAACCTTTTGCAGGAAAGCACTTTCTTCTACACCGCAATCTTTAATGGTTGCTGGAATATTTAGTTCTTTAATTAAGTTTCTAACGGCATTGGCTAAGGATTTAACCCCTTCTTCAGGTGTTGAAGCAGGAAGTCCTAAACGTTTTGCAATAAGTGCATATTTTTCAGGTGCAATGAATTTTTCATATTTTGGCCAGGAAACAAATTTGGTTGGAGTAGTTGCTCCATTGTATTCTATAACATGAGGCAGAAGGATTGCGTTGGCACGGCCATGAGGAATATGGAATTCTCCGCCCAGTTTGTGTGCTAAGGAGTGGTTAATTCCTAAGAAAGCATTGGTAAATGCCATACCTGCAATACAAGAAGCATTATGCATTTTTTCTCTTGCTACTGCATCGCTTCCATTTTTATAAGCTCTTGGAAGGTATTCAAATACTAATTCGATCGCTTTCATAGCCAGTGCATCCGTATAATCGGAAGCTAAGATAGAAACAAATGCTTCAATGGCATGGGTTAATACGTCAAGTCCTGTGTCCGCAGTAATTGCAGGTGGAACAGTCATGACAAAGTCTGGATCTACGATTGCTACATCAGGGGTTAGTTCATAATCTGCTAAAGGATATTTAATATTTTTGGTTTTATCGGTGATAACGGCAAAGGAAGTAACCTCAGAGCCAGTACCGGATGTGGTTGGGATTGCAACCATCTTTGCCTTTTTGCCCATTTTCGGGAATTTGTAAACTCTTTTTCTAATGTCCATAAATTTAAGCGCCATACCGGTAAAGTCAGCTTCCGGATGTTCATAGAAGAGCCACATTCCTTTAGCCGCATCAAGAGCAGAACCACCACCCAGGGCAATAATTACATCGGGTTTAAAATTATTCATTAACTCTACGCCTTTTTGAATAGTTTCTAAAGAAGGATCGGGCTCAACTTCACTGAAGATTTCACAGTGAACATAATCTAATCTTTTTCTTAAGTGATATAATACTTTATCTACATATCCGAATTTAACCATGGAAGGGTCTGTTACAATGAAAGCGCGGCTTATGTCTGGCATTTTACTTAAATACTGAACGGAGCCTGCTTCAAAATAGATTTTTTCCGGAACTTTAAACCATTGCATATTCACTCTTCTTTTTGCCACCCTTTTCTTATTAATTAAGTTTACAGCAGTTACATTGGATGTTGTGGAGTTTCTTCCGTAAGAACCGCAGCCAAGAGTAAGAGAAGGCATATTGGTATTATAGATATCTCCGATTGCTCCATGGGTAGAAGGTGCATTGACAATAATACGTCCTGTTTTCAGGCGGTTAGAGAATTCTTCAATGACTTTATCGTCGTTAGAATGAATAACAGAGCTATGACCTAATCCTCCAAGTTCAACCATGATTTCTGACATTCTGATGCCTTCTTCTACGTCTTTTGCCTTAACTACGGCTAAAACAGGAGAAAGCTTTTCTCTGGATAAAGGATATTTTTCACCTACGCCATCTATTTCGCAGCAAAGAACCTTCGTATCCTTTGGAATAGAGATACCAGCAAGTTCTGCTATTTTGTAGGGAGGCATACCAACGATATTAGGATTTACAGCCATTTTTTCTAAGTTCATGATAACGGGTTCTAATTTTTTAATTTCTTCTTTTGTTGCAAAATAGCAGTTATGCGCTTTCATAAAATCAGTAACTTGTTTATAGATTGGTGCTTCAATAATAACAGCTTGTTCAGAAGCACAAATCATACCATTATCAAAGGATTTTGAAAGAATTAAATCTGTTGCAGCTCTTTCAATATTTGCAGTTTTTTCTATAAAGCAAGGACAGTTTCCAGGTCCAACGCCAAGAGCGGGTTTACCAGTTGAATATGCTGCTTTAACCATTCCGGAACCACCAGTTGCAAGAACAAGAGAAACATTAGGATGATTCATTAAATATTGGGTTGCTTCAACGGATGGATGTTCAATCCATTGGATACAATGTTCTGGAGCGCCTGCTTTAATTGCAGCATCGCGAACGATTTTTGCAGCTTCAGCGGAACACTTTTGTGCAGAGGGGTGGAAAGCAAATATAATTGGGTTTCTTGTTTTCGCAGCAATAATGGATTTAAAGAGAGTAGTAGAAGTAGGGTTGGTTACTGGAGTTACCCCTGCAACGATACCTACAGGTTCAGCCACTTCCATATAATCTTCTTCTTCATTTTCTTCAATAATACCAACAGTTTTTTCATACTTAATGCTGTGGTAAATATATTCTGTTGCGAAGATATTTTTAGTGATTTTATCTTCATAAATACCTCTGCCGGTTTCTTCTACTGCTAACTTTGCCAGGTACATATGTTTATCAAGACCGGCTAATGCCATGGCTTTAACAATGCTGTCAACAGCTTTTTGATCGAGGTTCATATATTCATCTAAAGCTTTTTGCGCATTATTAACGAGGGCATCGATCATAGCTGTCACATTTACTTCAGTGTTATTTTTAACTTTCTTTTCATCCATACCATAACCTCCTTATAATATGTTAAAATATTAACAATATATTCAAAATAAAAAAGAAAGTTTGTTATTTATTTAACTTTCAACTTTCGACATCATCATAGCACAGAAATCAGCATATTGTCAATTAAAATCGGATAAAAATATATTACATAAAAATAAGGTAATGAGTTAGGAATTTGTGCGATTTGTTGATGTATACAATATGCAAATTGTATCATTTTAACAATGAACAGGGAGAAGAAGAATGATAAAAATTTAACAATTTATTTAAAAAGATTTATTATCTTCTTAAGAAGATAATAAATCCTCAATCATAACGTCTAAATATTCATCCTTCGATAAGTCTATGTATTCTCCATTTTCTAATTCTATTAAAGGACGAGTTGGTTTGTTCGGATAGAGATAAATGATTTTACCTTTTTCATTGGTATTTAAAACAACCGTACATCCTATATAAAAAGTAGAAATATTATTTAAAAACGTTAAAGTAATATCAGGGTCAATATTTGTAAAGCTTTCCCTGGAAATCATTTCAGCAGCCTGGAAAGGAGATATTTTTTTGTGATATACCCTGTCAGAAGTGAGAGCATCATATATATCCGCCACACAAATAATTTTACCAAACAAATGAATCTGATTTCCTTTAAGCCCTAAGGGATAACCTGTCCCATTGATTTTCTCATGATGCATCAATACGCCATAAGCTACATCCGGACTAATTCCTATTATTTTTTTTACAATTTCATAGCCATAAACAGGATGTTGTTTCATGATTTCAAGTTCCTCAGAAGTTAATCTTCCAGGCTTATTTAATATTTCTGTGGGAATTTTATATTTTCCAAGGTCGTGAAAGATCGCACTATAGGCTAATTGCTTTAAATCTCTATCATTAAGCCCCAGCCATTTACCTAAAGTTGTAGCAAGAAGGCATACATTAACACAATGAGTATAGGTATAGTCATCAAAATTTTTAATAAGATTTAAGCAGTAAAGAATATTATTTTTAGCGAAAACCTGTTCCAGGAGTCCATTAATAACATTGCGAACAGTACTGATTTTTAAGGTTTTTCCAATTCTGACATCGTGGGAGATTTGGGTCATTATTTTAACGGCTTCCTGATAATAATCACTATATGCTACTTCATCAAAGGTTACATTTTTGGGTGAGGTAAAACTATATTCTTCTTCTATGGTTTCTAATATATATACATATTCGACATGGAATTCGGATAATTTATCAATCAAATGTTGATCCAGAACATAACCTTTTTTTAAAAGCATATTTCCAAGAGAGCTATCCAGATCCTTTCCCAGAACCATTCCGGGCTCCAACATATCCACAAGAACTCTACGAATACGTTCCATGAACATCCCTCCCTCAGTACAATACCCTATTCCTATTGTATAAAATACTTGACTGAAAGTAAAGAAAAATCAAAAAGGTTCATTGTAAAATTAAATGCAACAGATAAAAAAATATTAAAACCATAGTGAAAATCATGTATGATATAGGTGTTGAGTATAAACATACAGGAGGTTTTCACTATGGTTGATAAAACTAATTA
>JAAYMW010000140.1 GCA_012521175.1 Candidatus Epulonipiscium sp. | reverse complement strand
TGACAACACTCCTTTAAAATATGGTTTTGGTCGATTATATTTTACCAGAGTTTGTCAGTTGTCTCATCTTTTTTTTGTAAATAAAATGGTGCTGGTTTTAATCACCAACACCAAAAATTATAGAGCCAAAATTCCCAGGGAATCTCCAAAGAAGAAATGGACTCTTTATTCCCTAAAAATCTATAAGAAATCACCATACATCCCTGACTATTGTAGTCTGGGATTTTTTATGTCCAATACAATTTCCACGAGTGTGCATTCTGCCCGGAGGGCTTTTTATTACATAGAAAATTTGAAGGGATTTCCTATGTAATGAAAAAGGCTGCCGACAGTTTATATATGTCCGCAGCCCAGGAATGATTTAGAGTAAGTTACCCTTTTATAAATTTTTCCCCAGTCTGATCACATTCCATGAAGCTTTATTCAGTACGACATGAAGCATTCCGTTGTCAAATCGAGATATCGTGTTGAATTTTGGTGCTACTTTTTGACTTACAGGTGAATTCACTGCCTTTAAGTCATCCGATTCTAAAGAGATGTGTTCAATGAATTTATAGTCCTCAAAACTTCTTAAATCGCATTCAAATTCAATACTTTCTTCTAAATCTCTGTTTACAGCAAAAATTGTAACCTCTTCATTTTCTTCATTATAAACAGCAATGGCTTCTACATCTGATACATCGGTGAATTCTTTGGTATCATGTTTTGTTGATTTTAAAATGGGTTGAAGCGCAATGCCTCTACCAAACTTAGATGTATGCATAAATGGATAGAAAATCGTTTGTCTCCATGCACCCCCATTGGTTTCAGTCATAATAGGTGCAATAACGTTCACCAATTGTGCAAGACAGGCCATCTTCACTCTATCCGCATGTTTCATTAAGGTAATCAACATAAGACCAACCACCAAAGCGTCCTCAAAAGTATAAATATCTTCTAGAAGCACCGGTGCTTTTTGCCATGGTCTATTTTGCATGGTATCGTTATCTGCTTCATGGGAATGGAACCATACATTCCATTCATCAAAACTTAGATGCATCGTCTTTTTACTACGCTTTTTCGCTTTTACAAAATCACAGGTTGCAATAACAGTCTTGATAAAATAATCCATTTCCATGGATTTCGCTAAAAAATTAGGCGTATCATTATCCGCATTACCAAAATAAGTATGAAGAGATACATAATCCACATAATCGTAAGTATGCTCTAAAGTCGTTGCTTCCCATTGCGGGAATAAAGGCATTTTACTGCTGGAACTGCCACAGGATACTAATTCAATGGTCGGATCAATAAGCTTCATCGCTTTTGCCGTTTCATAAGCAATTCTTCCATATTCTTCAGGGGTTTTAGAACCTAATTGCCAAGGACCATCCATTTCATTACCAAGGCACCATACTTTTATATTATGGGATTCTTTGATACCATGTTGAATTCTTAAATCACTATATTTTGTTCCTCCTGGATGATTGCAGTATTCCAATAAGTTACAGGCATCTGCTACACCTCTGGTTCCAAGGTTAACAGCCATCATAACCTCTGAGCCTACTTTTTTTGCCCACTGTGCAAACTCATTTACTCCAACTTCATTGGTTTCTAAGCTTCTCCATGCTAATTCCAGTCGTTTAGGCCTTTCACTTACAGGCCCTACGCCATCTTCCCAAAAATAGTTGGATACAAAATTACCTCCTGGATATCGAACTATGGGTACATTAAGTTCTTTTACTAATTCTATAACATCTTGTCTAAAGCCATCCCTATCTGCTGTTGGATGACCGGGTTGATAAATGCCTTCGTATACAGCTCTACCTAAATGCTCAATAAACGAGCCATATATACGTTTATCTATTGGTGAAATTCTATAGTCCTTATCAACAATCATTTTTGCATATTTTTTAGCCATATTATCACTACTCCTTACTGTTTAATTTTATATTAACTTGTTGAATCTTATCCTTTAACTGCTCCTGCTGTCATTCCATCAATAAAGTACTTTTGGAAAAATAAAAATAATATAAATATCGGTAAAATAGCAAAGAAAGAGCCTACAATGAGTAAATCATAGTTATTGCCATAAGGGGTTAATAAGGTCTTAAGTCCAATAGGAAGAGTGAATTTGTTTCCATCCCCTAATACCATAAAAGGCCATAATAAATTATTCCAACTATTCATGCCATTTAAAATCGCCATCGCTGCGAAAGAAGGTTTCATAACAGGCAAAATCAATCTAAAGAATATACCGTATTCTGTAGCCCCATCCACTCTGCCTGAATCGATAATAGCTTTTGGAATACCTCTTAAATACTGTCTAAAGAAAAATATGGTTCCTGCATTGGCTATCCCAGGAAGAATAATGGCCGAATAGGTATTCATAAGTCCTAAATCGTAAATTAATGTATATAAAGGAAGTAATAAAATTTCAAAAGGCACCATCATAATTAGTAAAACACAAATAAATAAAAAGTTCTTTCCTTTAAACTCGTAAGCAGCAAAACCGTATGCTACAAAAGCACTCACCAATAAAGTAAGTGTTACTTGAACAAGCGTTAGAAACAAGCTATTTCTAAACCAGGTAAAATAAGCATGATCCCCTGTAAATAAGAAGATAAAATTATCAAAACTCATAACACTTAAATCAAATTTTAAGTTAAGACCATATCGTATTAAGTCTTCTCCTGGTTTAAAAGCTGCCAATGTGACTGCATAAAAAGGAAGTATAATTAAAACAAACAATATAGAAAAGAAGATCAACAAGGCAATTTTAAAAGCTAAATCTTTTTTCTTCTTTTTAGCATTGGACATATTCATATTTAAAAGAACCGTAGATTTTTGGAGAGCTAAATCTAAATTACTCTTTGTTTTACTCATACTAATTCTCCTCCTTTTTAAACATTCCAGTCATAGCCAACTGAATTAAATTAATCGTCATGGCTACTATAAGGAGAACAATCCCAACTGTTGCAGCATATCCTAATTTATTTTTTTCAATGCCTTGTCTATACAAATAACCAACAATCGTTAGGCCTATATTCTTTGGTGAGTTATTACCGTTAAATAACATGAAACTTTCAGTAAACATTGCTAATCCAGCATATATACTAATCGTTATAACATATATGGTTGTAGGTTTTAATAAAGGCATTGTGATGGTTTTAAAGATTTGAAAACTAGATGCGCCGTCAATAGCAGCCGCTTCATAATATTCTTGGTCTATCCCTTTAAGCCCTGATAAGAAATACAACATATTTACTCCGGTCCATCTCCAACAGGCAAGGGTTAATAGTGCAATACGAGTGAGGGTTTGGTTTTTTAAATATTTAAAGGGCCCCATACCAAAATGAGCCAGGATACTGTTCATTAAAGATCCTTGCATTTCTCCAAAAATCAATCTAAAAATAGTTCCTGCTACCACTACGGATGTTAACGCTGGAAGAAAAAAGGCTGATTTAAAAAATTCTCTCCCCCACATAAGTTTACTATTAATAAGACAAGCAAAAATCATAGGAAATGGAATTAATAAAATAAGAGTCCATACCATATATACAACACTGTTTTCAACTGCTTTAAGGAAGACTTTATCCGTTAAAAGTTTAGTATAGTTATCAAATCCTTTCCATTTGGGCGCTTGACCTAACAATCTATCCTGGAAGCTCATCATAAAAGAATTTATAAGGGGATAAAGCCAAAAAATCAAAAAGACAAGAATAAATGGCAGAACAAATACATAAGGGGCTACTTTTTGAGAATTCAAGATCTTTTTTATCTTATTCATTCATCCACTCTCCCTTCCGTTTGATAAAATAACTGCCATATATGTTTTGAACGCCCATATATGGCAGCTCTATTAGCCTCTTGGACTGAGTTAAGCTTATTGTAGTTCCTGTTCAATCATTTCTTGCGCTTCATTTAAAGCTTCTGTAACGTCTTGACCGTCTTCAAAAATCGCATTCAGTGTAACCGTACAAAGAACGTTATTGATGGTTGGAGAAGCAGGGGTAGATTTAATCATTTGGATTTCATCTTTTACTTCATTGAGTACATCAAACGGATTGTTTTGGAAGTATTGTACGAATTCATTATCTGGATTATGAGTAACCTCCTTATTGGTCCATACTTCTGTATTCACAGGATCAAAGCCTAATGTATTCCAAATTTCTACGTTTGCTTGTTCAGAAATCTTCGCAAAAGTTAAGAAATCTTTTGCCAACTGAATATCTTTTGCTGTTTTAGTAACCACTGTACCTGTACCACCTAAACCAAGAGAACGAGGCTGACCTTCTTCAAATACCGGAAGGGGAGCAATAGCAATTTTGCCTTTAAGATCTGTGATTTCATTTGTAAATCTTGACATAAACCATAGCGGCATGAGTGCAGAAGCATAATTACCCATATTGTATTCGCCTTTAGCTTCTTCTGTATCAGGCTGACCACCAGGAATTGTAGCAATAACATTGTTTTCTTGTAAGTCTTTTAACATTTCAAGCCCTTTAATAAGTTCAGGAGAATTAACCCTTGGATTACCATTTGCATCTG
>JAAYMW010000139.1 GCA_012521175.1 Candidatus Epulonipiscium sp. | reverse complement strand
CTGTTTTTGATATTGTGATGATGGGACGAAGTCCATATAAACGAAGTTTTCAGGATTTTAACGGGGAAGATCAGGCGATCGTGGAAAAGTACATGCGAGCGACCAATACATGGAACTTAAAGGATAAGCTGATTACAAACTTAAGTGGTGGAGAGGTCCAGAGGGTTATTGCTGCAAGAGCATTAAGCCAGGAAGCCGATATTATTCTTTTGGATGAGTTAACTTCTCATCTGGACATACAGTATCAAATAGAATTTCTAAACATTTTTAAAAGACTCAAACAGGATAAGATTATTATTGCCATATTGCATGATCTTAATTTAGCATCTATTTTTAGTGATGAAATGATATTATTAAACAAAGGACAAGTCATTGCCAAAGGAAGCCCACAGGAGGTTATCAACAAAGAAAACATAAAAAATGTATATCATATTTCTGTAGAAATTTTTGAAAATCCCATAAGCAAATGCCCTTGTATCATTCCTATAGTTTAGAACTATAGGAATGATTTTTAATTTACTACTTTACAATTTTAGTGAATTAAAGTATAATATGTTTATAACAAAAATGTTGATGGATACAGGGGGAAATAAAATGAAAAAGAATATAATATTTTTATTATTGAGTGTTATGATTATATCATTATTTACAGTAGGTTGCGGCAATAAAGCAGCAACCAGTGCAGAAGATAATTCTTTAGAAGAAATAAAGAAAAAAGGTGTTCTGGTTGTTGGACTGGACGATACCTTTGCTCCCATGGGATTTCGTGATGAAGCTGGGGAAATCGTAGGATTTGACATTGATCTGGCAAAAGAAGTTGCAAAAAGAATGGACGTTGAAATCGAATTAAAGCCGATTGATTGGAATGCAAAAATGATGGAATTAAACGGAAAAAACATCGATGTAATCTGGAATGGGTTGTCTATTACAGAAGAGAGAAAGAAAGAAATCCTGTTTTCCGATGTATATCTTGACAATAAGCAAATTATTATTGTAAAAACTGATTCCGATATTCAGACGAAAGCAGATTTAGCCGATAAAGTTATTGGACTTCAAACAGGAAGTAGTGCAGAGACAGCTTTAAATGCTGACGCAGAGACTGCATCAAGCATTAAAGAAGTGAGTGACTATCCGGATAACACAACGGTTCTTATGGAGCTTGAAGCAGGTCGTCTGGATGCAGCCGTAATGGATGAAATCGTAGGAAGATACTATATCGCAAAAAAACCTGACCAATTTAGAGTATTAGAAGAGGATTTCGGCAGTGAATCCTACGGTATAGGATTTAGACTGGGCGATAAGAGTTTGGCAGATGAAGTGAACAGAATTATGAAAGAAATGAAAGAAGATGGAACAGCAGCAGCAATTTCCAAAAAGTGGTTTGGCGAAGACATTGTTGTAAAATAGGAGGCTTATTGTGTCTGGTACTTTAGGAATGATTTGGTATATCATTAAAGGAAGCATCAATACATTAGAACTTTATGGAATTACTATAGTGTTATCTATTCCACTGGGAGTTTTGGGGGCTTTGGGAAAGGTGTCAAAGTCCAAACTCCTTTCTTCTGTTATTGGATTTTATACATGGATTTTTAGAGGGACCCCTCTTCTTCTTCAATTGTTTTTTATTTATTTTGGACTTCCCCACTTTTTAGGCATAAACTTGGATAAATTTGAAGCAGCATCCATTACTTTCGTTTTAAACTACGGAGCGTATTTTACGGAGATCTTCAGGGGAGGTATTATATCCATTGATAAAGGCCAGTATGAAGCGGCAAAAGTCTTAGGCATGACCTACTCCCAAACCATGCGCCGGATTATCCTCCCTCAAACCATAAGGAGGGTCCTTCCTGCGACATCTAATGAAGCGATTACACTGGTTAAAGATACGGCGCTGGTGGCTGCAATCAGTATGGATGATTTGCTTAGAAACGCCAACCAAATCGTGGCAAGGGAATATACCATTATACCTTTTGTTATAGCGGGAGTAATTTATTTGCTTTTAACCTCTGTGATTGTATGGATATTTAATAAATTAGAGCAAAAGTATTCCATTTATGAGTAGGAGTTTTACTATGAATATGATTCAAGCGACCAATATCAGCAAACGATTCGGAAATTTAGAAGTCCTAAAAAACGTCTCTCTAAGCGTTGCCAAGGGAGAAGTAATTTCTATTATAGGGCCTTCCGGCTCAGGAAAGAGTACCCTGCTTCGCTGTCTTATTCTTCTGGAAAAATGTGATGGTGGCAGAATAGAGATAGAAGGGATTCCCATTGAGGCTTTTGATGAAACAGGCAGACGCATACCCCTTCCTCATAAAGATGTAAAAGACGGGGTTAGAAAAATGGGGATGGTGTTTCAAAACTTTCACCTTTTCCCTCATAAGACGGTTTTAGAAAATGTCATCGAAGCACCCATAATCGTCAATAAAATTCCCAGGGAAGAGGCAATAAAAGAAGCCGAAGAACTTCTTAGCAAGGTGGGACTTCTGGATAAGAAAGATGCTTATCCATCTCAAATTTCAGGAGGTCAAAAGCAAAGAGTAGCCATAGCCCGTGCTTTAGCTATGAAACCGGATATTATGCTGTTTGATGAACCAACTTCAGCCTTAGATCCGGAACTGGTTGGAGAGGTTTTAGGCGTCATCAAAAAATTAGCCAGTGAACACATGACGATGTTGGTTGTAACCCATGAGATGGGCTTTGCCAAAGAGGTATCGGACAGAGTCGTATTTATGGATCAGGGAGAAATCATTGAGGACGCACCTCCAGAGAAGCTCTTTAACAATCCGGACCATCCAAGAATCAAAGCATTCTTAGAAAAAATATTATAGATGTATAAGTTTTTTTCTTCTTTCCATAATAAGAATAAAAACAAGTAAAAGCCACTTTACGTTATCGTAGGTGGCTTTTTATAAAGGAAAGAAGGAAGAAAATGAATTGGGAGAAGTACAAACACAGGCTTGTTTATGAAAATGGAGAATATCATCTTATTATATATTTGCCTGAGGACGTGGAATTTTCCAAGGAATTTGGAGAAATAGAATTAGAAAAACAAAAATTAAGCTTAGAAGCATACCTTAGGAAAGTATATCCTAATATAAAAATATCATCGGTCAAGTTTATGACTGGTTCTTTGATCGCTTTTCAGTTTATTTTTCAACCGGGACTTTCAAATCCTGTTTACGGGGCAACGACAAAGGTATCTTCTCAGCAAACGAAACCGATTCAAATTCGTATTAATAATCGATATGTAGAATCAGACGCCCCCCCTGTTATACAAAATGGAAGGGTATTGGTTCCGATTCGTATTATTTCAGAATCTTTGGGGGCTATTGTCGATTGGGATAATAAAAGCAAAATAGCCATCATTACGAAAGATAATAAAACCATTTATTTACAAGCCAATTTGCCTCAGGCATTTATCAATGGAAAGCTTCATTTTTTAGATACGCCACCCAAAATAATCAATGGACGACTGATGGTTCCAATCCGTTTTGTTTCTGAGGCCTTTAATATGCCAGTTGACTGGGATCATACTTCGAAGACAGTTTTAATAAACAGTGCTCTGCCCAAGGTTTCAGACTATGTTGTCAAAAAGGGAGACAGCCTTTCTGTAATCGCTGCGAAATTTGGCGTTACGGTATCTGATTTGAAGCAATGGAACAATTTAAATTCAGATACCATTTATGTCGGGCAACTTTTAAGGGTAGTGCCTCCTTCTGTTATTATTGATGGTTCAGGACCTTCTCTGGAGGATATAGAAGTTATTCCTTATAAATTTGATACGGTACTCGGATTTACGGTGAAGTATTATGAAGGGCATCTTGGTTCCTATAATTCTTTAAAAACTTATAATGGTAAAATCACAGAAGTTGCAACCTTTACCCATGGGATGAAAGAGGACGGTACTCTTGCAGTAGATTATCCCCAAACAGAGACATTAAGTTATTCAGAGCAAAAGGGCAT
>JAAYMW010000138.1 GCA_012521175.1 Candidatus Epulonipiscium sp. | reverse complement strand
TCATTTTTAAACCCTAAATTTTTTCCAGTAAAAATCGGAATTTACATATTTCAATTATTATTCATCTAAACCATTACATATCAAGGGGCTACGCCCTATTTATTTTTTAATCTGCGAAACTTCTGTAGGTATAGGAATTAATTTTTTCAATCATAATAAAATAAAAAAGTCTAAAAAGGAGTGTCACAATGAAGCCTGAACGCGCAGCAGAAATATTAAATTCTCCGGAACAGCTGGAAGTGTTATACCAAAATGAACCTGTATGGATTGAAGATATTAATAACAGAAATCAAACAGCAGTGGTTAGGTTTATCGGTTCTCATCATTCGCGAACTGTAGATTTAAAAGATTTATCGGAAACAGGGAAAACAATTCATCAGAATTAAAAAATACAAACAGTACACGATAAAGGATAGTATGTATGATAAATACTATCCTTTATATATGTCACAAAAAACGAGAAAATAACAGGTTGCATACATCTTAATTAAGAAGAGATAAATTAACGATTCTGATATGATAAAAATGAATAATAAACAGGATGAAAGGAAATATTTTTAATAAAATGTTCAGTAGGAGTGATTGTATGTCTTTTAAAATTACGGATAGTGTGACATGGGTTGGAAAAAGGGATTGGGAACTTCGTACCTTCCATGGAGAAGAATATTCAACCCATAGGGGATCTACGTATAACTCTTATCTTGTAAGAGACGAAAAGGTGGCACTGATCGATACGGTTTGGAGTCCGTATGATGAAGAATTTGTAGAAAATTTAAAAAAAGAAATTGATTTGAACCAAATTGATTATATTATCGTTAACCATGGAGAAGTAGACCACAGTGGGGCATTGCCAAAACTTATGCAGGAAATTCCCGATAAGCCTATTTACTGTACGAAAAATGCAGTAAACTCTCTTAAAGGTCAGTACCATAAGGATTGGAATTTTAATATAGTAAAGACTGGAGACAAGTTGAGCCTGGGCAGTAAAGAGCTTATCTTTATAGAGGCAAGAATGCTTCACTGGCCGGATACCATGTTTTGCTATCTTACAGGAGATAATATATTGTTTAGTAATGATGCCTTTGGTCAACATTATGCTACAGAACAGGTATACAATGATTTAGTGGATCAATGTGAGCTTTATCAGGAAGCGATAAAATATTATGCGAATATATTAACACCCTTTAGTTCTTTTGTCAGAGATAAAATTAATGAGGTATTAAGTTTTAATTTACCCTTAAATATGATATGTACAAGTCATGGAGTTATATGGAGAGATAATCCTGCTCAAATCATAGAACAATACTTAAAATGGGCAGATAATTATCAAGAAAATCAGATAACAATTTTATATGACAGTATGTGGAACAATACAAGAAAGATGGCAGAAGCCATCATGGCAGGAATTATTGCTCAAGATAAAGAGGTCGTAGTAAAATTATTTAATGTTTCTCGTACAGATAAAAATGATATTATTACGGAAGTCTTTAAATCTAAAGGAATTCTTGTAGGTTCTTCTACCATTAATAATGGCATTTTATCTTCTATTGCCGGTATATTAGAGGAAATACGAGGATTAGGTTTTAGAAATAAAAAAGCAGCAGCTTTTGGAAGCTATGGCTGGAGTGGACAGTCTGTTAAGATGATTTCCGAAGGACTAAAAGCCGGTGGATTTGAGGTTGTAAATGAAGGATTGAAACTATCATGGACACCGGATGAAGAAGCCCTTAAAAAATGCGAAAAATTTGGCAGTCAATTTGTAAATGCTTTTAAATAAGATTAGCGCTTAATGGCGCTATTTTTGGTTGTTATGGGGGAGGGATAATATTGAAAAATCTGTATGAAAGAGGCTCTATAATTTTTGGTGTTGGTGATTAAAACCAGC
>JAAYMW010000137.1 GCA_012521175.1 Candidatus Epulonipiscium sp. | reverse complement strand
GCTCAGACATTATTTGCACCAGGTGCAGACACAAATGCATTTGTCGAAGAACATATTGCTGTGCTTAATAAGTAAAAAGTAAAGAAATGAATTAAGCGAAGGTAATTGTTGGGGATTATCGCTTTTTAGTAGTGATAATCCCCACTTTAAAATCAGGGTTTAATGACATATCTTAGGGGGTTACAGCATGGATAGAATACTAGGTAAAAAATCATATATTGCAGTATTTGTTTTACCAACTTTATTGATTTTTTTAGCTTTTGTTGTGGTTCCGTTGATTACAACAGGGGTTTACAGTTTATTCAATTATGATGGCATTGGGAAAATGAGTTTTTTGGGATTAGGCAATTATATTAAATTATTTACAGAAGACCGCTATTTTCCTGACGCTTTAAAAAATTCATTTATTCTTGCAGGGGCGTCGATTTTTATTCAGCTTCCCATATCTTTTATTCTTGCATTAATCCTTTCCAGGGGAGTAAAGGGAGAAAAATTTTTCCGTACAGTCTATTTTATACCCGTTGTTATTTCCAGTATGGTAATTGGTCAGTTATGGATGAGAATTTTTAGAAGTGATTATGGACTGTTAAATATTATTATAAGGGCTTTGGGTGCTAAAGATTTTGAATTTTCCTGGCTATCAGATCCTAGGACAGCATTTTTGTCAACGGTAGTCCCGGCAGTTTGGCAATATATTGGTTATCATATGCTTATTTACTATGCAGGAATCAAATCGATTTCATCAGATTATTATGAGGCAGCGCAGATTGACGGAGCTTCTAAATTAATGACTACCTTTAAAATCACAATTCCACTCTTGGCACCAGTGATTAAAACCAGCTTAATTTTTTCATTAACAGGTTCTCTTAGATCTTTTGACTTAATCTATGTTATGACCGGGGGAGGACCGAATCATGCCAGTGAAGTTCCTGCTACCTTAATGTACAATAATTTATTTAGAAAAAGACTATACGGTTATGGCAGCGCCCAGGCATTCTTTATTGTCATTGAATGTTTATTATTCAGCCTCATAATCAGCAGATTGTTTAAACGGGCAGAAGAAAATGCATCAGTAGTGTAGGAGGACGGATATGAAAAAATTAAAGAAAAAAATTCTCTTTGCAATCTTGCTTATTATTGCATTTGGCCAACTGTTTCCGTTATACTGGTTAATTACTTTTTCTTTAAAAACGAATAGTGAAATATTTGGAGACAATGTATTAGGACTTCCACAATTTTGGGTTTGGGAAAACTATACAACAGCCCTGAAAGATGGAGGAATTCTGCGGTACTTTATAAATTCCATGATCTATACCGGTTTAACAGTCATCGTTGTAGGTATTCTTACATCAATGTCTGCTTATGCCATTGCCAGAATGAGATGGAAATTAAAAGATCTTGTTTTTTCCATCTTTACTCTGGGAATTATGGTGCCAACCCATGCAGCGTTGCTTCCATTATTTCAAGTAATAGATACACTTGGCTTAAAAGGTGGATATCTTGGATTGTTAATCCCTTATATTGCTTTTGGCATCCCCATGAGTGTTATGATACTTACAGGATTTTATAAGGGAATTCCTATAGAAATGGAAGAAGCAGCATATATAGACGGCTGCGGCGTTTTCAGGTGTTTTGTTACCATTATGCTTCCAATGATTAAACCAGCTTTGGCTACGGCTTCTATATTTACTTTTTTAGGAACATGGAACGAATTAATGTTTGCCAACACTTTGGTTGACAGTGATGTTTATCGTACTTTACCTGTTGGGATCATGTCCTTTGCCGGACAGTATACGACCAATTGGGGATTAATTGGTGCAGGAATGGTTATTGCAACGTTACCAACAATTCTCATATACTTTATGTTGAGTAATCAGGTACAACGAAGCTTAATAGCAGGTGCTGTAAAGGGTTAAAATTGAAAAGCGGCGAAAGATAACAAGTCGTTATTGCAAAAGTTTTCAGAT
>JAAYMW010000136.1 GCA_012521175.1 Candidatus Epulonipiscium sp. | reverse complement strand
TTGAATAGAGATATGATATTTTTTATTCCAAGAGAGCTGCCATGCGAAATATAGGTGCGCAGCTCTCCTTATATGCTTATTCTAAGTTTCTTTCCAGTCTTCCCAATTCTTCTTTGGCTCTTTCAATTACATTGATGGAGTCTTTTATAAGCTCCTGCTGATTTTCAAGAGTTTCTTTATCCAAATGTCTTTGATTGTACTGAAGCTCATCTTCAATTTCTTCCAATCGAATACGAGCATTTTCAATTGAACGCAATTTAGATTCTTCCATAGGTATTCTCCTTTCAAAAATATCATAGAATAAACATAGTATGTACTAAAATCGTAATTATAATTAGGGAATAGATTGAAGGAATAGGTTAGATTTTGTATCATATAAATTAAATACCAATAAATAAAGGAGAATCATATGGCAGATCTCTATCAAAAACATAAAACCATAATTCATAGGCTTTTAATCATATGGATGGTCATATTAGGCGTATATTTATTCTTCCGATATGTTTTTTCTTATATTGCGCCTTTTGTGGTGGCTTGGATTCTTTCTTCGCTAATAGAGCCTATGGTAAGAGGGCTTCACAAAAAATTTAAATTATCCCGAGGTTTTTCAAGTATTTTATCCATTATCTTCATGCTTGTTTTTATTGGAACCATAGTTACAGGTATTTTCATGAGATTTAGTGAACAAGCTCAGGAATTTGCCAGAGCACTTCCCAGTTATTATGACAGCTTTGCCCATACTTTAGACAATCTGAGATGGAAAACGGAGAGCTTATTTTTTGGACTACCTATCAATATTCAGACGCTCTTAATGGATAATGTAGATGAGATGATCAAAGGATTTTCAAATAGGTTAGCGCCAGGAGTGGGCAAAGGCTCCATAGGCTTTGTGGCAGCCCTTCCCAATGCCTTGTTTTTTACTATTGTGACTTTGATTTCAACATTTTTTATGAGTAAAGATAAAGAAAAAATACGTGCCTTTATTGAAAGGCAGCTGCCTAAATCGTGGGTTGTAAAAATAGATATCATTCGGAGAGATTTATTCGGAGCGCTCCTTGGCTATATAAAGACGCAATTGATTTTAATGCTTTTTACATCCATGATTTGTATGATTGGTCTTAGGATTCTTGATTTTGAATATGCCCTTTTAATAGGCATCATCATTGGTATTGTAGATGCCTTTCCCATACTTGGAAGCGGTACGATCTTAATTCCCTGGGCGGCTTATCATGGTCTAAGTGGCAATTTATATGGTGCAATAGGTCTTTTAATTATTTATGGCGTTGTGGTCCTCTTTAGACAGACCTTTGAGCCAAAGGTCTTAGGAAGTCAAATCGGTGTATATCCTCTTATTACTTTAATGGCTATGTATATAGGTATTAAAGTATTTGGATTCTTAGGCATCATTATAGGTCCAATTTTAGTTATTTTCCTAAAAACCATGCAGAAAATAGGTATTATTCCTAAATGGAAATAATCTTGTATAATACTCGGAATTCATTTATAATAATCAAAAATGTAAAGAGGTGTCCGTTTTGAAAGAAATACATACCTGTAAAATACAAGATGCAGTTTCCAGGCTTTGCATGGAGTCCAATTATTATTTATCGGAGGATATAAAAGAGGGGTTACTTAGCTCAAAAGCCGAAGAAATTAGTCCGTTAGGAAAAAGTATTCTTCAGGATATTATAGACAATGCAGAAGTTGCTGAAAAAAGAGCAATTCCCATATGCCAGGATACAGGAACGGTAGTTGTTTTTGTTGAAATAGGACAAGATGTTCATATTACAGGAGATTCCTTAGAGGAAGCTATTCAAAATGGCATACGAAAAGGCTATCAAGAAGGATTTTTAAGAAAATCCATGGTAGAAGATCCTCTCCTTCGGGTAAACACCAGAGACAATACTCCGGCGATCATTCATTATTCCATCGTTAAAGGAGAACATATAAAAATCACTCTGGCGCCAAAGGGTGGTGGCAGTGAAAATATGAGTGCCCTAAAAATGCTAAAACCTTCTGATGGGATGGAAGGGGTAGAAGAATTTGTACTAAAAACGGTAGACGAAGCAGGACCTAATGCTTGTCCTCCACTAATTATTGGAGTTGGCATTGGAGGAAATTTTGAGATGGCCCCTCTTCTTGCCAAAAAGGCGCTTCTTAGGCCCATTAATCAGTCCCATCCTAAAAAACATATTAAGGAAATGGAAGACAGACTGCTTTTAAAAATCAATGCTCTAGGAATCGGGCCCCAGGGATTAGGAGGCAGAACGACAGCCCTTGGAGTCAATATCGAGGTGTTTCCGACCCATATAGCAAGTTTACCTGTAGCAGTCAATATAGGATGCCATGTTACAAGACATAGAACAGTTATTTTGTAGTTTATCGATACGTGCAATTTTTGCATGTTTTCTATTACATAGGAAATTCTTTTGAATTTCCTATGTAATAAAAAGCCCTTCGGGCAAAATATACACTCGCGCGTATTGTATTTGTCGGCTTTGCCGACTGCGCTCGGCGCGAGAGTTTCGCAAACGAAACTCTTACTTATAGGAGGGAAAATATGAAAAAGAAAATAACTCTACCTATACAGGATGAAGTGATTTCAACCTTAGAAGCTGGGGATGAAGTACTACTTACCGGTATACTATATACTGGCAGAGATGCAGCTCATAAAAGAATGGTAGAAACCATAAAAGACAATAAACCTCTTCCAATAGATCTAAGAAATCAGACCATCTATTATGTAGGTCCCTGCCCTGCAAAACCGGGAGAAATTATTGGTAGTTGTGGACCTACTACCAGTGGCAGAATGGATGCTTATACCCCTATTATATTGGAGCAGGGACTAAAAGGTATGATTGGAAAAGGAGAAAGAAACAAGGCTGTTATTGATGCCATTATAAAAAATAAGGCAGTTTATTTTACAGCTATTGGCGGCGCCGGAGCCCTCCTTGCCGACAGGGTTAAAAAGGCAGAGGTGATTGCCTATGAAGATTTGGGAGCAGAGGCGATTTATAAGCTTTATGTAGAAGATTTTCCAGCTGTTGTGACAATTGATGCGAAAGGCAATAATTTATATGATACACAAAAAGAAAAATATAAAAAAATATTAAATCAAGCTTAAAATGGGATATTCATTTTAAATATTTATAAAAGCATTGGCATTAGTACAGCCAATGCTTTTATAAAGTTAATACTCATTATTAATAGAATTTAAAAGCCTGTAACATTGATTAAATTGAATCAATATAGTATTATAGAATTTAATGGCTTAGAATTTAAAGATTTTAACCAGTTAAAATTTACATGTATTACTTACTAGGGGGCATAAAATGGCAGAAGCATTATTGGTAGGAAGACAAGTTTTACTTATATTTTTATATGTTTTAATAGGGATATTTTGTGTTAAAAAGAAAATCATTACCTCTGAAGCAGGGAAACAATTTTCTAATTTTATAGTAACGGTTGTTATGGTTTCAGTGGTGATTAAAAGCTACATCCGTCCAATGGAAAAACAGCATTTATTAGGTATAGTTTTGGCAATTGGCCTTGCGGCATTGTTTCATATTCTAGCTATTATTGCATCATCTTTATTTATAAAAGAAAGAGAAGATATAAGATATCGCATTGAAAGAATGGGTGTTGTCTATTCAAACTGTGGTTTTATGGGAATTCCTTTAATTTATGCTGCAGTTGGAGATATAGGGATATTTTATGCAGTGGCTTATATCAGTATTTTTAATATTGTATTATGGTCTCACGGTGTAATGACGCTTAGTGGTGAGAAAAAAATAAATATCAAGTCAGCTATTATCAATCCGGCTCTTATTGCTTTTACGATAGGATTTATTATTTATTGTACTCAAATCCCTGTTCCCAATATGATTGTAGAGGTTTTAGGCAGTATTGCGGATATGAATACCCCCCTAGCCATGATTGTAACAGGAGTATTTTTATCCAATATCGATTTTAAATCTACATTTGCCAATAAGCGAATCTATTATGTAACAGCTTTACGATTAATTCTTCTTCCAATGATTATGTTAACGATTATAAAACTATTAGGTGTTTTAAGTTGGATGCCAGGGGCAGATGAGGTGGTGATGACGAGTATTTTAGGTTGTGCTTGTCCCGCAGCGGCATCGATTACTTTATTCCCTGCTAAATACAATATGGACGGGGAATATGGCGCACAGATTATTGCAGTATCTACCTTATTGTCTGTTATAACCATTCCGGTGTTTAATTTAATCACTAACCTTTGGCTATAAAAGAGGATTTTCCCTTGACAACCCGGGGTTTTATGCTTTATCATAAAGCCAAATAAGGATAAAAACAGTGAAGAGGAATCATAAATAAAGTTTTTTCACAGAGAGGAAGTCGGCTGGTGGAAGATTTCTAAAAACTTATTTATGTCCCGCCTTGGAGTTCTGCATGATGAATGCAGCGGTAGCAAAGCTATCGTTATTAAAAATGAGGGATGCTTGATATTAAAAATATTGGGTATTTTTAATATTTTAGCATTATTAGGGTGGTACCGCCGATAACCTCGGTCCCTTTCTGGGATGGAGGTTTTTTTATTGCCATTTATAAAAAATAAAGAAGGGAAATGAATATGGGAAAAGAGAAAAAGTTCGTTCAAGAAATCACCGATATGGAAAAAGATTTTCCACAATGGTATACCGATGTAGTTAAAAAAGCAGAATTAATAGACTATTCCAGTGTTAGGGGATGTATGATCCTCCAACCTTACGGCTATGCCATTTGGGAACTGATTCAACAGCAATTGGATAAACGTTTTAAAGAAACAGGCCATAAGAATGTCTATATGCCTATGTTTATTCCAGAAAGTTTATTGCAAAAAGAAAAAGATCATGTAGAAGGGTTTGCTCCAGAAGTGGCTTGGGTTACCCATGGCGGAAGCGAACAATTAACCGAGCGACTTTGTGTTAGACCAACTTCCGAAACTCTGTTTTGTGAGCACTATGCCAATGTGATTCAATCCTATAGGGATTTGCCAAAGCTATATAATCAATGGTGCTCCGTAGTACGCTGGGAAAAGACCACAAGACCTTTCTTAAGAACTTTGGAATTCTTATGGCAGGAAGGGCATACAGCCCATGCAACAGCTGAAGAAGCTCAGGAAGAAACTATTAAAATGTTAAATGTTTATGCAGAGTTTTGTGAAAATGTCCTTGCTATTCCTGTAGTTAAAGGAAAGAAAACCGATAAAGAAAAATTTGCAGGGGCAAAAGAAACCTATACCATAGAAAGCTTAATGCATGACGGAAAGGCACTGCAATCCGGTACCAGTCATAACTTTGGAGATGGCTTTGCAAAAGCATTTGGCATCCAATATACAGATAAAAACAATGAATTAAAATATGTTCATCAAACTTCCTGGGGAATGACCACAAGATTAATCGGTGCAGTCATCATGGTTCATGGAGACAACAGCGGATTAGTACTTCCTCCAAGAATTGCACCAACTCAACTCATCATCATTCCTATTGCAGCCCATAAAGAAGGCGTACTTGAAAAAGCCCGTGAATTAAAGGAAAGACTTTCTTCCATCGTAAGGGTAGACTTGGATGACAGTGATAAAATGCCTGGGTGGAAATTCAGCGAATACGAAATGAAAGGTGTTCCATTCCGTTTGGAAATCGGACCAAAAGATATCGAAAACAACCAAGTTGTATTGGTAAGAAGAGATACAAGAGAAAAAATCGTCGTTTCCATGGACGAATTAGAAACGAAAATACCTGAACTTATGGATACACTTCAAAAAGACTTACTGGAAAAAGCAAGAGCCATGAGAGATGCAAAGACCTATGTTGCAACGAATTTTGAAGAATTTAAACATATCGTAGAAAACACTCCAGGCTTTATCAAAGCAATGTGGTGCGGAGACGAAGAATGCGAAAATAAAATTAAAGAAGAAACAGGTGCTACCTCCAGATGTATTCCTTTTGAGCAGGAAAAAGTAGCAGATACATGCGTATGCTGCGGAAAGCCTGCAAAAGATATGTTATATTGGGGTAAAGCATATTAGAAGTAAGAAAAACGGTGCCTGTCAGTCTATGGCTGACAGGCACCCTTATATATAGAAGAAAGGAAAGGTAAAATGAAAAAGAAGGTTGCCTTTATCTGTGTCCATAATTCATGCCGCTCTCAAATGGCAGAAGCTTGGGCAAAAAAGTTAGGCAGTGACGTATTAGAAGTGTATTCCGCAGGGACAGAAGAATATCCCGAAGTAAAACCCTTGGCAGTCAAAGTCATGGAAGAAGTGGGGATAGATATGAGTAGTCATTATCCTAAATTACTTAGAGATATTCCCGGAGAGGTCGATTATCTGATTACTATGGGGTGTAATGTAGAGTGCCCATATATACCCTGTAGCTATAGAGAAGATTGGGGGCTAGAAGACCCTTCCGGAGGCCCTATAGAAGCGTATAGGGAAGCAAGAAAGTTGATTAAGGACAAGGTAGAAGATTTAATTAAAAAAATTAACAGATAAAATCTTATTTATATCAATAACTATAATTCAATAAATTTTTAGGAAAACACAATTTGCTTTGTTATGGATGTTAATATAATATTATAGAAGAAGACTTGCTCGTAGAGCAACGAGCAAGGTAAAATAAAAAAAGCTCACCGAGAAGATCTGCTCATAGAGCCACGAGCAGGGTAAAATAAAGAAAGCTCATAAAGAAGATTAGCCCCTAATTTTAGGGGCAATTTTAGTTTAGTGTACCTCTACATCAAATCCTCCAAAATTTTTAAGTATATCTGTCACTGCGTCTACGTTTTCTTCCGTAGCTTTTGTCGTTAAAATCACTTTACCTTCTCTTAAGCCTTGTTCATAACGGGGGGTAGCACTTTCCGGAATACCCAGATCAATAAGGCCTCCTACGATGCCGCCGGTGACTGCTCCAGAAAGTAAACCAGCAATAGGTCCTGCTGCGGCAATCACTCCAAGTCCGGGAATAGCAAAGGAACCAGCGCCAATTAAAAGACCTGCAAGACCACCCAGGACGCTTCCTGTTGTAATTCCATCAGAAATATTATCGTTGGTTAATTGTTCTCCTTCACTATTATTTTCGTCCCTATCTTTTGCAACGATTGATATATCGTCCATACGAAGATTTTGACTCCTAAGTTCAAAAGCTGCATTTTCAGCGTCTTGCCTTGTGTTAAACAGTGCGATTACGGTTTTATCCATGATATAGCCTCCTTTCACCCATAGTTTAAGTGATTTCCATAAATTTATTCATGGAAGCTTTTAAAATTTGGAAAACTAATATAATATATAAAGGAATATGTAGAACTTTTGGAGGTATTCAATGCTAAAAAAAATAGACATTCCAAGGGAAGTAGTAGAAATCATTTCTACATTAAATGCAAACGGTTATGAAGGGTATATTGTAGGAGGTTGCGTAAGGGACATTCTAATGGGCAGAACGCCTATGGACTGGGATTTGACCACTTCTGCAAAGCCTGAGGAAATTAAAAGACTGTTTAAAAGAACTTATGATACAGGCATTGCCCATGGAACTGTAACGGTTATCCTAAACAACAAACACTTTGAAATCACTACCTACAGAATAGAAGGGATATATGAAGATCACAGACGGCCTAAGGAAGTAACCTTTACCAATGATTTGGAAGAGGATTTATCCAGAAGAGATTTTACAATGAATGCCATAGCCTACCATCCTAAAGAAGGATTTATAGACCCCACAGGAGGCATAGAAGATATCTGGAAAAAAAGTATACGATGCGTGGGGGATCCCAATAAAAGATTTGAAGAGGATGCCCTTAGAATGCTTAGAGGGATTCGATTTTCTTCTCAGCTTAACTTTACAATAGAAGAAAATACCCTTAAAGCCATAAACACCAATGCCCATCTCATTTCTTACATAAGTGCGGAAAGAATTAAAGAAGAGCTGGATAAAATTCTTTTATCTGATTACATTCATAAATTCATACTGTTACATGAAACAGGCATTCTAAAGTTTATACTCCCTGAAGTGGACAGATGTTTTACGGTAGAACAAAACCACCCACATCATGTGGATAATGTGGGGATTCACACCCTTAAAGCACTGGAAGTTGTGGATAAAATTCTGACTTTAAAATGGACCATACTTTTTCATGATATTGGAAAGCCGGAACATAAAACCACCGATGAAAAAGGCATCAATCATTTTTACGGCCATGTGGAAAAAAGTGTGGAACTGGCAGAAAAAATCATGAAAAGACTTAAATTTGATAAAAAAAGTATGAACCATATCTTAAAGCTTATAAAATGGCATGATAACAGAATAAAAGAAGACAAGCCCTCTGTAAAAGAAGTCCTCTATCATATAGGTGAAGAAGCCTTCCTAGATTTATTAAAGGTTCAATCCGCTGATGCCAAGGCTCAAAATCCAGTATATTATCAAGAAAAAGAAGACAAACTTAAAAACCTGTATAAAATTTATGAAGAAATTAAAATAAACAATGAATGTTTTACCTTAAAAGATTTAGCACTCAATGGACAGGACTTAATTCAAATAGGTATAAAAGAAGGAAAGAGAATAGGAGAAATGCTTGAACATTTTCTTAAAATTGTCATAGAGCATCCAGAGTTTAATGAGAAAGAAATCCTTCTTTCCTATGTCAAAGAAAAATATATGCTATAAACAAACCCCATGTTATAGAAGAACTATATGTTCTTTATAACATGGGGTTTTTATTATATAGGAAATTCCTCTGAATTTCCTATATAATAAAAAGTAGGAGGGAGGAAAAAATTAGTTTTCTGTCTTTTCTGTTGTTGTAAAGCTATCTATGGTTAACTCTGCTGGTAGCAAAGAAGTTGCTTGAATCTTATAAATAAATTTTTTATCTTCTAAAGCAACATAAGTATCTTCATCTTCTTCTGTTGTATTGCCTACATACAGTGTTAAAATGGAATCTTCTTTATCACTTAAATATAAAGTGATTACAGCCCTTGGATGTTTTAGTCCGTATTCTTCGAGGGTCTTCTCATCTGCATTGTCCACTGTAAACTCTTTGACTACCTTTCCTCTTAAAGAAGCTAAAAAGGTATTGACTTTAACTTCATCTAACTCTTTATCTCCGCTGTACCATCGGGTTAAGATACCGTCTTCTTTGGAAGTAATAGAAAAGGATGTATCCTTATTTTTTATCTCAATCTTTTCTACATATTCCTCGCTAAAAGATAAAAGAGTTTTGTCCCGCAGGGCATTCACTTCTAAATCTATCTCATCCCAAAGAGAAGCATCCATAGTATATACTTTTTTTGTATCTTTATCAAGGACATAATAGCCCATTCCTAAAGGAGCAGTATTTCCAAGGCTTAAAGTTTTAGAGTTGCCTGTATCATCCGTTAAAGTAATGCTTTTAGCAGGAGTATTAAGACCGTAAACCGATAAATCCTCTGGTTCTTCTTCAACGAATCCATTGGATTTGGGAGAAGAAAACCTGGATAGCATTGTTTCGATGGTATAGGAATTTGCCGGGTATTCGATAGGAGAAGTGATATCCCATGTAGTGCCGTTTCTTTTAATGGTTATGCTTGTATTTTCTCCTATAATATTGATTTCTGTAATTTTATTTTGGTCCTCCTGCCAGATAAGGTTTTCTTTAGCTTCTTCAGAGGCTTTCTCTTTTTGAAAATACTGATAATAAGAAAAAACCGATATAAATAAGCCTAATGCGATAAGGGTTGGAAGAATCTTTTTCACAAAGACCGCCTCCTAAAGTATATCATTCCGCCAAATACAAAGACGAAAAGTGGTATGAGTAAAACAGATATACTAAAGATTAAAAACGCCTGGCTTCCTACTAACACTAAAGGCTCTGAGGTATAGGTTTTTAGAGGGATATCCACTATAGCAGAATCCGTACTGAACCATTTTAATGCGCCAAAAAAGATTTCAGTGTTTCCCGCCAGACCAATGACTTGATCATGGGCAAAGAAAGCATTTCCAATGACTAAAAGCTGTGTTTTCTTATTATCATTTAATTCTTTTTCAGAAGCTATGGCAATAGGTCGTTCTTCAGAAGTCTGTAGTATGACACTGGTAGTTATATCTTCTTTTTCATTAACAGAAAGCCCCCTTGCTTTGGGAATAATGGTCGCTATTCTATCTTCATCTAATTTTTCTATAATTTCATGGTAAACATATTCGGGAATAAGGGTCTCTTCATCTCCGGAATAATTACGGGTAGGATCGGTTAAGATACTATCCTCTACATGAATGCCGTAAGAAGCAGAAAGTTCTTTTAGATTATTAAAATTTTCTCCCTCAGTATAGTGATTAAAAGCCAATACCATTTTTCCGCCTTTATCAAGGTAATCCTTTAAGGCATTAACTTCTTCTGAAGTATAATCAAACTGAGGGCCAATGATATAGATGATATCTGCATCCTCAGGGAGGCTGGTCTTTCCAGTCAGAGAGTAGCTCTCAACCAATACACCCTTTTGTTCCAGAAGAGAACTTAGGACCACTAAGTCCTGATCTTTTTGAAACTCCCCATGGCCTTCCAGAATATATACCTTAGTCTGCTTCTCAGCGGTAACATCTAAAATCGCCTGAATAAGGGTTCCTTCGCCATCAAAATACTGTTCTCCCGTTTCATAATTTGTTCGGATTAAATCATAGGAAGGAACTTGCTTTGTTCTTTTACTTGATGAAACTACAGAAGTATACATAGAAGTAATCTGATATTCATTTACAAGGCTTGGATTTTTCATTGGGTCAATGATTTCCATGGATATTTTGTCGTTTATACTGTGCATGTTTTCATAGAGCTGCTTGACATCCATTGCAATAGAATCCGATGGATCTGCAAAAAATAAAATTTTCACTTCTTCATTCACATCTTTAAGAGCCTTTTTTCCTGTTTCTGAAAGGGAATATATTTTATCCCGGGTTAAATCCCATTTAAGCGGATTAGAGCTAAGCATCAAATTAAGAAGTATGATAACCCCTACTACGGCAATGGTAAATATAACCGAGTTTGTTCCGTATTTAAGGTGTTTTTGAAACTTTTTTTTATTCATAGGGACCTCCTCGCTTTACTACTGAAGCCATCGACTTCTGATGATTCTGATGGTCAAAAATAAAAATACTCCTGTAAAACTTAAATAATAAATCACACCGGATAAAGAGACTATGCCGCTTTGAAAAGGTGCGTAGGGTTCAAAAAGACTCAGTACTTTAATAAGTTCTTTTGAAACGCCCGAAAACATACTTTGTAAAAGATCCACAAGCCAGAAAAAGAGCAACAAGCCAAAGCTTATGATTCCGGCAATAATTTGATTTTCCGTTAAGGAGGAAGCAAAAACCCCTACGGAAAGAAAGGCAAACCCAAGAAGGATATTTCCTAAATATGAGGAAAAGATAATTCCCATATCAGGTTTTCCAAGAATAACCACAAGGATGACATGAATCAATGTTAAACTTAAGGCAATCAAATAAACCAAACAGGCACTAAAAAATTTCCCAAGTACGACTTTTTCCACTGAAATGGGAGAAGAAAAAATAAGTTTTTCTGTGCCGTTCTTCTTTTCTTCTGTAAAAAGTTTCATTGTTAACATAGGTGCAATGAATAAAAATATTATAGGCCAACTGGACATGGCATATTGAATGTTGGGAGAATTTCCTCTGATTACAAAGTCGCTGAATAAAAATCCTGTCAAAAGCAGAAAAAATCCCATTAATATATAAGCTTGAGGAGAGTAAAAGTATCCCTTTAATTCTCTTTTACAGATGGTCCACATGATTTGATTCCTCCTCATTGGTATTTTCATTTAAAGTAATATGAAGAAAGACGTCTTCTAAGCTCATCTTTTTAACCGTCATTTCCAAAATAGGCATTCGGCCCTCTGCTAGGGCATAAAATAAAGGACGGCGTAAATCTTTATCTTTTTCACCTTCCACTTGATATCCAAAGATTATTTCACCTATTTCTTTAACCACTTCTACGGACAGAATTCCTTGAAGGGAGGAAATCGTATACAGCACATCTTCTTTTGGACCTTCCACTTCTACATAAAGTTTAGAAACACTTTGAAAATCTTTAGAAAGATTTTCAGGGGTATCAATGGCAGCAATTTTTCCTTTATTCATGATAATAATCCTGTCACAAAGGGCATTCACCTCTGGAAGGATATGGGAGCTTAGTATAATGGAATGATTTTTTGCTAAGGATTTAATCATTGTTCGAATTTCTCTGATTTGTTTTGGGTCCAGGCCAACAGTTGGTTCATCCAGTATCAGTACATCTGGGTCGCCAATGAGAGCGGCAGCGATTCCTATTCTTTGTTTATACCCTTTTGAAAGATTTTTAATGAGCCTGTTCTGAACATCTTCAATACCACAGAGATTCATTACTCTTATACATTCTTCTTTACTTTTTTTAGGGATTCCCTTTAGCTCGCAGCAAAATTTAAGATATTCCATAACAGTCATCTCAGGATATAATGGTGGAGTTTCAGGAAGATAACCGATATGTCTTTTGGCTTTTTTTGGGGATTCTAATAAATCTATTCCATTAATTACGATCGTTCCTTCGTCAGGAACCAGTAAACCGCATATCATATTCATGGTGGTTGATTTTCCGGCTCCGTTAGGCCCTAAAAATCCTAATATTTCCCCTTCTTTAAGAGAAAAGCTAATGTCACTTACAGCGTTTAAGGAGCCATAAGTTTTGGACAAACTTTTGACCTCTATCATAAAAACACTCCTTTTGAGGTAATAATCATATATAGTATAATTTACCCTTGTGAACAATTTATGAACAAATTGTAAATTAGATGAAAATCGGAAATTCCTGTCCTCATATTTTTTTCATCATCCTCATAAATATATATAGAATCCACTAAAATCGTGAATTCGTAAATAGAGCGGGGGTGAGACATTGAAAGGGCTAAACCCAGAAATCGTAAGAGGATTCGGATATAAGCTAAAGGCTTGTACACCCTTTAGAAATTCTTTTATATGTGAGACAAACCAAGGAATAAAAGTCATTAAAGCAGTGGATGGAGATATCCCGCAGCTTCTTTTTCAACATAGTGCCAAGGAGCATTTGTATCAAAATGGGTTCAAATGGGTTGATCGGTTTTATATTTCTGAAAGTAATGCCCCCTATTATATCCATGAAGGGACAATCTATGTCATGACAGACTGGGTGGATGGAAGAGAATGCGATTTTGATAGTTTGGAGGATATTGAAAAAGCGGTTTCTACTTTGGCAGATATGCACAAGGTATCCAAAGGTATGATTCCGGTAGAAGGAAGCCGCATTAAATATGATGAAAGAAGTTTGCCCTTGGTCATCAAAAAAAGAATGAATGAATTGTCCACAATGAAGAAAAGAATTAACAGGCAAAGCCGTATGAGTGATTTTGACTTATTATTTTTAAAGCATTATAAGTATTATGAAGAACTCTGTCTAAGAGTCCTTGAATGGCTTAAAAACTTTAATTCTAATGAAATCAGTCAAAAAGTAAAAAAAGAAAAATGTTTTTGCCATAATGATTATACATATCATAATTTACTTATGGTTCCCAGCGGTAATTTATATGTCACCCATTTTGAAGAATGCAGATACGGTCTTCCCATTTATGATCTGGTTTCTGTTTTAAAAAAGATTATGAAAAAACACAACTGGGATATTCACATTGCATCTAAGCTTCTTTTTCTATATATGGACAAAGTCAATATAGATGAAGAAAAACATCTTTTAATCAGTCTCTTAATTTTTCCAGATGATTTTTTAAAGGTATGCAACCGGTATTATAATACACGAAGATCATGGGCCTCTCAGAGTCTTTTAAGAAAACTAAATCTTATTATAGAGCAGAAAGATAATGTCGCTCAGTTTATAGATTATATAGAAACGCTCTAATTGAATATTTTGAAGCCTAAAAGGTTTCTTTTTTTTGTGTCTTTCTTAGTGTATAATGGAACTTGTACAAAAACTGAATTGAAAAGAGGGAGTTAAGATGTCTGACAAAAAGAAGAAAAGCAGTGCAAAAGCTCAGTCTGACTTTATTCGATTCATGATTTTAACGGGATTAGGAGGATTATTCATATTAGTCCTTACCCTTTTTATCGTAGCTTCTACAATGACAAAAAAGAATACTAAGATTAAGGAGGAAGAAGCTCCAGCAGAAGATAAAACCCCTGTAGAAAGCAAAGCAACAGGAGAGATGGAAGAAGTTATAGGCGTTGTACTAAAAGATGCCGGAAATGATTCCATAACCATACTCAATGTAGAGAATGAAAAACAAATCGTGCTTCAAATTGAAAACGGTGTTGAAATGAAAGACATATATGGGCAGTCCATGAGTTTAAGAGAATTTAAAGTCGGAGATATGATTGAGACAAAATACGATAAGGGAAGTATGGTACCTAAATACCTCAGAATCACTGGAGAAGCCTGGGAGCAAGATCGCCTTAAAAACATAAAAATCAATTTAGAAGGAAAAACCATAGAAATAGGAAACAATATATATACCTATACCAACAATCTCATTTCCATGTATAAAGGAGAGCCGATTTCGTTAGATCAGATAGATTCCATAGATGAGCTTACTTTAAGAGGCTATAAGAATTATGTTTGGTTTATTGATGTTAAGGCATCCCATGGATATATTAATGTGACTGCTTCACAAGATGAAGAAGGGATGGTAGAAGTCGATAACGGCATGAGCGTTTCTATTAAAGAAGCTAAAAATATTGCGGTTACTGAAGGCGCTCATAAAGTTGTCATCAAAAAAGAGGGCTATGAACCCATTGTAAAAAATGTTCAAGTAGATGCCATGCAAACGGTGAACATAGATTTAGGGGAAATGCAAAAGAAAGTTGGAAAGCTTAAAGTAGTTGCAAAAGGCGTTTCAGATTATAAAGTCTTTATTAATAATGTGGAATATCCAGGGAATGAAACGATTCTTTTAGAATATGGAGATTACCATTTGGTAGTCAAAAAAGAAGGCTACAAAGATTGGAACAAGGATTTCAAAATGAATGAAGAAAGCATAAGAATAGATGTAGACCTTCAAAAAGAAGAAGTTCCACAATTAGTAAAAGTATCCATAGACACCAATCCTACCGGAGCAGAAGTATATATCGATGACAGTTTTATGGGTATATCTCCGATGGAAACACAGCTTCCTTATGGAGAGCACAAGATTTCTCTCATAAAGGATGGATACAGTCCTCTTCATATTCCAATCAGTCTGGGTGAAACGCAAAAACAAAGAAGTTTCCTATTTACACTGCAAGAAGCTGCCAACGAATAAGGTATATTTCAGAAAATTGTCGCAAAGTGGAAAATAAACTCAAGTACAAAGATTAAAACGGATAAGATTGACAAAGACTTTTTTATCAGTTAAATTATACTTATTATCAATACAGATACTGGGGGTTGTTGTGATGGATTTTATGGAGAAATACAATCAATGGTTAGAAGACGACTACTTTGATGAAGAAACCAAAAAAGAATTAAAAGATATATCTGGCGATGAAAAAGAAATTCAAGAAAGATTCTATAAAGAATTAGAATTCGGAACAGGAGGCCTAAGAGGAATCATTGGTGCAGGAACCAACCGAATGAATAAATATTCCGTAAGAAAGGCTACCCAAGGCCTTGCCAATTATATTCTATTAAAAGACGGTGAAAAGAATAAACAAAAAGGTGTTGTCATAGCATACGATTCAAGACGTTATTCCAGGGAATTTGCTTTTGAAGCGGCTAAGGTACTTAATGGAAACGGCATAAAAACCTATGTATTCGAAGAACTTGCTCCCACACCAGAACTTTCTTTTGCCGTTAGACATTTAGGCTGTGTTGCAGGAATTGTGATTACTGCAAGTCATAACCCAAAAGAATATAACGGATATAAGGTATATGGCAGTGACGGAGCCCAGGTGCCTCCTCCTTACGATGCAGAAATTATTGATGAAGTTCAAAAGATTACCGATTTTAGACAAGTTAAAATAATGGATGGCGATATAGCAAGGGAAGCAGGTCTTCTTGAAATTATCGGAGAAAAAGTACACGACGCCTACATTAAAGAAGTAAAAGCACAAAGCATTAATGGAGATATTGTTAAAAAGGTAGCTGATGATTTTACTATCGTATACACGCCTCTTCATGGAACGGGTAACAAACCGGTTATGAGGGTTTTAAAAGAAATAGGCTTTAAAAATGTTATTATTGTACCAGAACAGCAAAATCCAGATCCTGAGTTCTCAACGGTATCCTATCCTAATCCGGAAGACCCTAAGGCATTTAGCCTGGCAATCAAACTCGCTAAAGAACATAATGCAGATATCATTATAGGTACAGACCCTGATGCAGACAGAGTTGGCGTTTTAGTAAGGGATGAAAAGGGAGAATACAACGTTTTAACGGGAAATATGACAGGAGTACTTTTAGCAGAGTACTTATTATCCGCTAAAAAACAAAAGGGAACCCTGCCTAAAAACGGAGCTCTTATTAAAACCATTGTAACAACAGAAATGGCAAGAGCGATTGCTAAGGAATATGATGTGACTTTACTGGAAGTACTCACTGGCTTTAAGTTTATAGGAGAAAAAATCAAAGAATTTGAGCAAACCGGAGAACATGAATATTTATTTGGATTTGAAGAAAGTTACGGATACCTGGCAGGTACCTATGCAAGGGACAAGGATGCAGTGGTTGCTTCCATGTTGGCATGTGAATTAGCAGCGGTTTATAAAGATAAAGGGATGACTTTATATGAAGGCTTGCAGGGATTATATGAAAAATACGGCTATTATAAAGAAGGACTTGAGTCCATTACCTTAAAGGGAATAGAAGGTCTTGAAAAGATTCAATCCATTATGACTTCCCTGAGGAATAATCCACCAAAGGCATTTGCCGGTCTTAAAGTATTAGAATTAAGAGACTACGAAAAACAAATGGCTAAGAACTTGATTACCAGTCAAGAAGCAAAGCTTCATCTTCCAAAGTCCAATGTACTGTATTTTGTTCTAGAAAATAATGCATGGTTCTGTGTAAGACCATCCGGTACAGAGCCAAAGGTGAAATTCTACTTTGGAGTTAAAGGAAAAGATGAAGAACATGCAAAAGAACTGCTCTCTCATTTAAAAGAAGATGTCATGGAAAAAGTAAAAGAAATATAACAAATACAACAAAGGGGTTGCCTTTTTTGGCGCCCCTTTTTGTTGTATAGGAAATTCTTTTATATTTTCTATGCAATAAAAGGCTCTTCGGGCAAAATACACACTGGCGCATAGTGTATTTTGTAGGGTTTGCCGACCACACTTGGCGCGAGAATTTCACAAGCGAAGCGCTTTGTTGGTAAAATAACAGAAGTTTCGCAGATTAAAAAATAAATAGGGCGTAGCCCCTTGATATGTAATGGTTTAGATGAATAATAATTGAAATATGTAAATTCCGATTTTTACTGGAAAAAATTTAGGGTTTAAAAATGA
>JAAYMW010000135.1 GCA_012521175.1 Candidatus Epulonipiscium sp. | reverse complement strand
ATTTTTGAATTATGAAATATCCTCAAATTATAAATCATACACGCTATTCTGTCTAATGCTTATATTTCTCTTTAATAGGTTTTGCAGCAAAAGCATATAATATGGCAATCAGTATGAAGGCCTCTGAAAATACAAAAGGCTCAATAGGATAAACAGCCTTAAATAACATACATAAACCATCAATAGTTGTCAAAGTATATCCTAAGATAAATAAAAGATATTGACTTCTGGGGAACTTGTATTGATACCGCCTAAATCCATAGAAACACATACCAAAAACCATAAGTGTAAAAATCCCCTGAAAAATACTAAGCCACTGATTCCAAGGCGCCATAAGCTGTAATCTATAGCCAAGACTGCCATGCTTTATAATTTGAACTGGCTGCAGATATATGAGATTGAAATAAAAAAAGATGAAAGGAGAAACTAAGAGCAAAACTATCCATTCTTTTATTCTTTCTCTAAACCGAGGAATGATATACCATAATGCGAACAACGAAGGAATAGTTATACCTATTGACGAAGCATAATAAAAATAAGAGAAAACCTTTAAAATATCTATATTGGCACTAAGCGTAAAAACTATTAAAGCTATGTATCTAAGGCCTGTAAACATAAAAAGTATTAAACAAATGCTTCGCAAAATCTTGTTAGGATGGTCCTTAATTTGCATTATATTAAAAAATACAATCATTAAAACTGAAAATACAGGAATAAAAAATGTACTCATTCCATAATCCCCCTCCTCTATCCTTTCTACTATTTTATGTGTATAAAAATAAGTCCATGCAGGAAAGAATGAAAAGGTGGCAACATTTATCAAATTATGCTATAATCCTTAATGGTTTTAATTTTATAGGAATAGAATTAGAATAATATTGGAAAGAAGTAATACTATGATTAAGAATTTTACTTCAAAAAAGCTAAATCCCCTTCATAATCTGCTTTCAAATACTCAAAAAGATGTTCTTGTAATTGCATGGCCTGTATTGGTTGAATTGCTTCTCGGCTCATTATTTGGAATGATCGATATGATTATGCTAGGCAGGATAGCCGATCCTGCTGTTGCCGCCGCTTCTATCTCTGCCGTAGGCATGACCAATCAGCCGCTTTTTATTGGACTTTCTCTTGTTCAGGCATTGAATATCGGAGGAACTGCAATCATTGCCCGATATGTCGGCGCGAAGCAAACCAATAAGATTGAAAATGTTCTTCAGCACATTATCCTTCTCACTTTGGTTTTACTGGCAATACCACTATCGGCCTTTGGTTTCTTTTTCGCAGATTCTATTCTCAGTTTTATGGGAGCACAGGCAGATACACTAACAGTTGGAAGAAGCTATTTTAGGGTTGTTTCCATCGGTTTTTTATTTCAATCTTTTAATTTCGCCATATCCGCAGCCTTAAGAGGAGCCGGAAACACTAAAACAACTATGCGCATTAATTTAAGCGTAAATTTTATTAATGTCATTGGTAATGCCATTCTAATTTACGGACTTTTTGGGCTACCTGCCTTTGGAGTTACAGGAGCAGGAATATCTACTGCTTTTTCGCAGTTTCTTGCCAGTATTCTTTTAACTCTGTATCTTCTCCAGGGAAAAAGTATTATACAATTAACCTTCAAAGAACGTTTTAAATTTGATAAAGATATTCTATATAATTTAATTAAAATTGGTGTTCCTGCTTCTTTGGAACAGATGGCATTAAGAATAGGTTTACTACTGTTTGCAAAAATTGTAGCTGGATTGGGAACGGTTATTTTCGCTGCCCATCAAATATGCTTAAGTATTCTTGGACTATCCTTTAATCCGGGTCAAGCCTTCGGTATTGCAACCTCATCTCTGGTAGGACAAGGACTGGGTGCAAAGGATCCGGAAAGAGCCGAAGCTCATGCCAAAGAGTCAAGACGAATTGGTTCCTTTATTTCTTCTGTCATGGCATTTCTATTCTTTGTATTTAGCCCTCAATTGATTGCTTTATACACCAGCGACCCGGAAATTATCCAAAAGGCTTCTGTTGCATTAAAAATTATAGCTTTGGTGCAGCCTTTTCAGTCATCCCAACTTATCTTAGCCGGAGGATTAAGGGGTGCCGGAGATACTTTTTGGCCTCTTGTTTCAACTTTTATCGGGGTTTTGGGCATTCGAGTCATACTTGCTTATATACTCGTTTACTTTTTCAACTTAGGCCTTGCAGGTGCATGGATGGGAGTCTTTGTAGATCAGTTTGTTCGCTGGGCAATTATTTATATCCGATTTAAAAGCGGAAAATGGAAAACGGTTACCATCCGATAAGGATGATAACCGTTTAATCATTTTAATCCGACAACAGCCTTTTTTCACCAGTAATTTCCTGTATAGGCTTGATATTCTGCGTTACTTCCATGACACCTAAAAATTCACCTTTTTCATCCCGTACTGCAAAATATCTGATATACACATATTTGTCGCCCATTTTAATCCAAAAATCCTCATTATCCTTTTTACCACTTTTTAAATCTTCAACAATTTTTTCTACGATATGAACACTGGCAGGCGGATGACAATTCCTTACTTCTCTTCCTATTACCGCTTTGGTTCTTGGGAAAATTCTTTCTTTCCCCTGAGAAAAATACTTAACCAGACCATCTTTATCCACAAAGGTAATATCTAAAGGCAGCGTATTAAACATAGCATTAATTTCTTCGGAAGTAAGAATACCTGTTTCAAATTTTATATATCCGTTATTAGAAGGATCTTCTCCTTCATTTTGAACCTTTTGTTCAACATTGATACGAACAGGCTTCCATCTTGATTTTACGTCTATAAGGGTATATCCGATTTCTTGACTCTCTGCTTCAATTTTTAGCCACTCATCTTCAGATAAAGTCTCTAACACCATGGGGAAAAGGATACTTTCTTCCTTAAAAATCATCTCATTCACTCTATTGACTACATTATTAATCTTGTCAATTAATACATCTTTTTCTCCATTATAATGAGTGAGCATGTTTTTTACTTCTTTAATATCTTCCCTTATTTCATCGTCCACTCCCCACATTACTTTAGGAGGCGCAGTAATTCCATACTTTTCCATAAAAGGGAATAGGAGGTTTTCTTTTCTTAAATAATGCTTGTCTATTTCCCAGAGAGCATTGAAATCTCCGATAAGCTTTTCTATATTCTCCTTATTGTCATTAACTCGTAAATCCTGCAAATGGGGCTGAATCCTGTCATGGATTAATCTTTCTATGGCTCTGTTTTCAAGTTTAAAGGTATGTACTGGGTGTCCCGGAGTATCTTCTGGTTTCACAGGTCTATGGATTTCTTCTATGGAGCCTTTAAAGACTGCTGCATGTACATCACAGAGTCTTTGGATTTCCTCCACAGGCATACCTTCCATAATTAAAGCTTGTTCCATTTGGGCAATTTCCGTAGCATCGATACCCTCAATAAGCTTTTCAAATCTTGGTTTTACTTCTTCAACAGTTTTCCCCTGATGCAGTTCACCAATAAGCTCTTTTAAAACTTTTTGCCTGTACTCTCGATTATTAATAACCTCACTCATAAACTTTCCTCCTTACTCCTTAATCGTATACCCCTGCCTAATAAATTCTTCCTTAATCTTATCTAATGGTATGCCTTTCATATCAGCCCCCTTTCGTATCGTCATCACTCTACCTGCTGTATTTAGCATTGCAGGATTTGTAATCGCATCAAATCCTAAGCTTTTCATAATATCAATAATCTCAGGAATTTCCTTCCATAATTCATATACCGTCTTCGAAAAATCTATTGTTTTAGCCACATCATCACCTCACACAACCATAATGTATTTTCCACCATATAAGCAAAAAATATACTCTCAAATGGGGGCTAAAGGGTGAGCTATTGCTCCCCCCTGATTAGTCAAATCTCTTAAAAAGTATATTGTTCTCTAAATGGATATGTTCAAATAAATCAGACTCCAATTCTTGAAGCTGCTTGTAAGCCAATTCATAGGTAGCGCATCCATCATCTGGAACAACATAATCCTTTGTAATTTTTCTAAGTTCTTTAAGAATATCTCCTGCTCCATCATGCTCATCCTCGGTTTCTTTCATAGTCTTCTTGATTTTATCAAATAATTCTTTGGATGGCTCAGTATCATACTGCTTCATGAGGGGGAATAAAATCTCTTCTTCTTTAATAAAATGCTGTTCCAATTCTGTCTTTAATCCATGGAATAATTTATGAACCTGGAAAAGTTCCTCATGATGTGATCCGTGAACTCTTAAAATCTTTGTTGTCATCTCGCTTATACTTGGTACAATCTGTTTTGCAAAGCTATGATGGGTATTCAAAATATAATCAATCAGCTCACTGGAAGACAAATTCCTAAAATCAACTGTATTTTTAAGCTTCTTTGTTGCTTCGTATACTGCATCAAGCTTTGATAAAATTTCTTGTTCATCTAAATTTTGTTCCTTGATTGCTGCCTCTAAAGATCTATTTCCTCCACAGCAAAAATCTATTTGATACGCTTTAAAAACTTCACTTGCCTTTGGCATGATAGCTACAATTTCACCTAAAGTTTGAGTGGTATTAAAAATACGCATTATAATTCCTCCATTCACATTATTATTTTCATTTTATTGTCATAGCGATCATTTATTGATGATTAAAGAATAACCCATATTTGAAAATAATACTGTGACTGGATTCATATTTTAATGAATTATTGAATCTTCTAACGCCTCTTTGTCAATAATAATAATTTTTTTGTTGCCAACCATCTCTATAATGCCCTCTTCCTGCAGAAGGCTCATCTTGCGGCTTACAGTTTCTCTGGTTAATCCAATATAATTGGCAATTCCCTCGCGACTTAATGGAAGTTCTACCAAAATCCCTTTCGAATGAGGCTTACCGTATCTGTTTGCAAACTCCAGAAGTACGGAACTAATTCTTGCTTCTACATTCTTTACACTCATACTTTCAACTGCATCCTCCATACGAATCAGTCTCTTGCAAAGTTCTTCCATGATTTTATAGCTAATTTCCGGATATTCATTTAGAAGCTGTTTAAAATCCCCCTTACTAATCATACATATATTTGTAT
>JAAYMW010000134.1 GCA_012521175.1 Candidatus Epulonipiscium sp. | reverse complement strand
TTTATTAACCTTTTATTGGCAATTTTAATTGTGTTTTTTGAAAGAAGAAATCCTTCTTCCACATGGGCGTGGCTTATGATTTTATTCTTTGTCCCCATACTGGGATTTTTATTGTACTTATTCATAGGCCAGGATTTAAGGAAAAAGAAAGTCTTTGCTATTAAAGAAGAAGAAGACCAAATCCACAGAATGGTGCATAGGCAGGAAAAAATATTGCATCAAAAAGAGATTGCTTATGACTACCCCAATATTCAAAAGTGTAAGGATATTATACATCTCCATCTTGTGGGCCATAATGCCCTTTATTCCCAAGATAATGTAGTGGATATTTTCTATAACGGCTATGATAAATTTAAACAAATGATAGAAGATATTGAAGCGGCAAAGGATTTTATTCATATAGAATATTATATCATAAGAAACGATTCCTTAGGTAGGAAGGTTATTGAACTTCTCGCTAAAAAAGCAAAAGAAGGTGTAGAAGTAAAATTACTTTATGATGGTATGGGCTGTATTTGGTTGCCTAAAGATTTTTTTAACCCTCTATTAGAAGCAGGAGGAGAAATCAGCTGCTTTTTACCTCCTTTCCTCCCTTATATCAATCTTCGTGTCAACTATAGAAATCATCGAAAAATATGCATTATTGACGGACAAAAAGCCTATGTTGGAGGCATTAATATTGGCACAGAATATTTAGGCTTATCAAAGAAAATGGGCTTTTGGCGGGATACGCACCTAAGAATTCAAGGCAGTGCCGTGGATGGACTGGAGCTTCGATTTTTACAGGATTGGCGATTCTCTACGAAAACACCCCATATCATAGAGAAAAAATATTTTCCGCCAAAGCATGTTGACGGCAATACAGGTATTCAAATCGTTTCCAGCGGACCTGACTCTAAGTGGAGCTCGATACGCAATGGGTTTTTAAAGATGATTAGCTTATCAAAAGAAAGAATCTATATTCATACCCCCTATTTTATTCCTGACGACAGTTTGTTAGAGGCTTTAAAAATAGCAGCTTTATCAGGTGTAGATGTACGGATTATTATTCCCAATAAACCGGATCATATGTTTGTATACTGGGCATCCCTATCCTATGTTGGAGAGCTGCTTCAGGCGGGTGTTCGATGTTATACTTATGAAAAGGGATTTATACACAGTAAAATGATTTTGGTAGATGATTTGGTCAGTACAGTTGGTACGGCCAATTTTGACATCAGAAGTTTTAAACTAAACTTTGAAGTAAATGCGTTTATATACGATGAAGAAGTCAATACTAAGCTTTATGAGCAGTTTCTAAGGGACTTGGAAGAAAGTGAAGAGATTACTTCTGAAATATATAAGCACAGAGGATTTTTGATTAAATTTAAAGAGTCGGTTTCAAGACTTTTATCTCCAATGTTATAGTTTTTAAGTAAAAACGGGTGAAATTACTCACCCGCTTTATATTTCACGCAATACTTCAATTTTATTTTTAACATATTCTGAAAGATTTTTCTTGTCTTCTGGCGATAAAGCATCTAAATCAATAGGACTTCCGATATTTACAGTAATATCGGTGGCTTTTACCCAAGGGAAATGAGTTTCTAAAATATTATAGGCATTTCCGATATAAATCGGTACAATAGGTGCTTTAGATTTTGTGGCAAGTTTAAGGCTGCCTTTTTTAAATTCTCCTAATTCATCTCTTTTGATTCTTGTGCCTTCAGGAAAGATTAACAAAGATTGCCCTTCTTTAATCTGTTCAATGCCCTGATTAATGGCTTTAAGGGATTGACGAATATCTTCTCTGTCCATAAATATGCAGTTGATTTTTTTCATCCAATAGGATACGATAGGTATTTTTTTAAGTTCTATTTTACCAATAAAAGCAACAGGTATATCAATGATACTCACTAAAATAGGTATATCAAAATAACTCTTATGGTTGGCTACAAAAAGGGCAGCTTGATCCTTTGGAATATTTTCTTTACCCTTAACGGTAATTTTTACTCCTGAACACCACATCACGCCTCGAGCTAAACCTTGAAGCCATTTATAAGCATAATCAAGTTGTTTTTCTTTTGTGCTAAATTTTTTTAAAAAGGAATATTTAACCATAAAAACAATGGAATAAATTCTGTGAAAAAGAATATATAAAATGCAAAAAATTGTTCTCATATTTCCACCTCGTTTTTTCAGCACAGATTTTAACTTAAAACATTATATCATATTATTCTATGCAATTACCAAAAAACATACAACATTTTTCGTTAAAATTAAGGGAAAATAAATAATGAAATTTATAATAAGACCAGCTATAAAAAGTCAATAAGATTATAAAAATTTTTATTATCCTTAAAAAAGGGTATACAAAATTAAGGGTTAG
>JAAYMW010000133.1 GCA_012521175.1 Candidatus Epulonipiscium sp. | reverse complement strand
CAGTTTTGAACATTGGTAAAAGGACTTGGGCTCACGAATTTCTTAAATCAATAAGGGATTCCTAGGTTAAATGATATGCAGAGGGATATTCTTGCTTTTAAAACCCATAGTATCTTGACGCTATCGTTGTAGAGAACAAGCTTGACTTTATAAAAAAAAGATGGTAGTATTTTGAAAACAAATAAAATCAAAAACAAACAAATAAAAATAAAGGGGGAGACTTATGGAAAAGAGCAATAAATTTGCCTGGACATGGACAGTGAAAGAGGAATGTGTAGAGGAATATGTAAAAATGCATCTTGACCCATGGCCTGAAGTATTAGAAGAACACAGAAAAGCAGGGATAAGAAACTATTCGATTTTCCAAAATGGCAATCAATTCTTCTATTGTTATGAATGTGATGACGTACAGGCTGCTTTTGATTATATCAGCAAAAGTGAAGTGTGTCAGAAATGGGATGCGATTACTTCTAAAATGGTAGAGGGCTCTTTTGATTATAGTCAACCAGATCCAATTAAGCCAATGAGAGAAATATTCTATCTAAAGTAAAACAATTATCATTTTAAAGATAAACAAAATAAACACAAAAAATCCATGAATAATTCAAAAAAATCATGGATTTTTTGTGTTTATTTTTTGTTTGATTAGGTTGACTTATAATCGTTAAGATGATATGATTAAACCAAGAACAAAGAAAATAAAAGAAAAACAAAGATGAACCAACAAAACAAAATAAGGGAGAGAATACTATGGTTAATGAATTTGAAATCAGAAAACAAATATGCGATATTGGCCAAAGAATCTACAATCGTGGAATGGTTGCTGCTAACGATGGAAATATATCTGTAAAAATTAGCGACAATGAATTTATTGCTACACCTACAGGGGTAAGTAAAGGTTTTATGAAACCTAGTATGTTAGTAAAGGTAGACGGAGAAGGAAAGGTATTGGCTTCTGACGGAATCCACAAACCATCATCAGAACTTAAGATGCATCTTCGTGTTTATAAAGAAAGACCGGACGTAAAAGCTGTTGTTCATGCGCATCCTATGTATGCTACTGCTTTTGCTATTGCAGGGATTCCACTTGCTAAGCCAATTATGCCAGAAGCAATTATTACTTTAGGATGTGTTCCTATTGCCAAATATGGCACTCCGAGTACAGAAGAAATTCCAGATGCAATTTCAGAATATCTTCAAAACTATGATGCGGTGCTTCTGGAAAACCACGGGGCTTTATCTTTTGGAGTAGATTTAATGAATGCCTACTTTAAAATGGAGTCCTTAGAGTTTTATGCGCAATTGCTGTATTTATCAACTCAGCTTGGAGGACCTAAAGAAATTCCAAAGGATGAAGTGCAAAGATTATATGAATTAAGAAAAAAATTCAATATGCCAGGAAGACATCCGGGAGATTTATGCGGTGTAACTGGATGTGCATGTGTTAACGCTAAAAAAGAGGAAGCGGCTAAAAATGAAAACGCTGATCTTGAAAAGATGGTTGCAGAAATAACCAGACGCATTATGTCAGAAATGAAATAGCCCTTATGTAAAAAGGAGGCAGGAATGTGAAACGTTCTAAACGTTTTCAGATACTTGATCAGCGTCCAGTGAATCAAGACGGGTATATTGATGAGTGGCCGGAAAAAGGATTTGTGGCTATGCAAAGTCTCTATGATCCCAAACCCTCTATCAAGATTGAAAACAACCGTATTATAGAGATGGACGGAATAAAGAGAGAAGACTTTGACTTTATTGATCAGTTTATAGCTGATCACAGTATCAACATAGAGATTGCTGAGGAAGCAATGAAGCTGGACTCATTAGAAATTGCAAGAAAATTGGTAGATATTCATGTGCCCCGTTCTGAAATTGTAAAAATAGTGTCTGGGTTGACGCCTTCTAAAATCGTAGAAGTGCTTAATCATATGAACGTCGTAGAAATGATGATGGCAATGCAGAAGATGAGAGCCAGAAAAAGTCCAGCAAATCAAGCACACATTACAAACCAAAAGGATAATCCAGTACTCATTGCAGCAGATGCAGCGGAAGGAGCCTTAAGAGGTTTCAGAGAAGAAGAAACTACCGTAGGTATTGCAAGATATGCACCATTTACAGCAATAGGTCTCCTGATAGGGTCTCAGATAGGCTCTCCCGGCGTTTTAACCCAATGTGCTGTAGAAGAAGCGATTGAATTAGAGTTAGGGATGAGAGGGTTTACAACCTATGCAGAAACCATATCCGTCTATGGGACTGAAAATGTATTTATAGATGGAGACGACACCCCTTATTCCAAAGCATTTCTTGCTTCCGCCTATGCTTCTAGAGGACTAAAGATGAGATTTACCTCTGGTACTGGTTCAGAAGTATTAATGGGAAGTGCAGAATCAAAATCCATGCTTTATCTTGAAACAAAATGTTTAATGGTTACAAAAGGTGCTGGAGTACAAGGGATACAAAATGGTTCTGTAAGTTGTATTGGCATCCCGGCAGCAGTTCCCTCAGGAATCAGAGCGGTATTAGCTGAAAATTTAATTGCTGCAATGCTGGATCTTGAAGTGGCATCCAGTAACGATCAAAATTTCAGTCATTCAGATATAAGAAGAACAGCTAGAACCATGATGCAGTTTTTACCGGGAACAGATTTTATTTTTTCAGGATACAGCGGTGTTCCAAACTATGACAATATGTTTGCTGGTTCGAATTTTGATGCAGAAGATTTCGATGATTACAATGTGCTCCAAAGAGATTTAAGGGTAGATGGCGGACTAAGGCCGGTTAAAGAAGAAGATGTATTAAGAGTAAGAAATAAGGCGGCAAAGGTGATGCAGACGCTGTTTAGAGAGTTAAATCTGGGCGTAATTACCGATGAGGAAGTAGAAGCCATAACCTATGCCCATGGGAGTAAGGATGTTCCTGACAGGGATATCGTCCGGGATTTATCCTCTATAGATGAAATGATGAAGAGAAATATAACGGGGATTGATATTATAAAAGCTTTAGTTCGTGGAGGATACCCAGATGTAGCTGAGTCCATATTAAATATGCTAAAGCAGAGAGTAAGTGGAGATTATCTTCATACCTCCGCCATTTTAGATGAAAACTTCCATGTCATTAGCGCTGTTAATTACAAAAATGACTACCAGGGGCCGGGAACAGGATATCAAATCAGTGCTAAGCGATGGGAAGAAATTAAAAACATTCCCCATATAATCCGCTCGGAAGATCTATAAGGAGGTGGGTATGGTGGAAATGAATGAACAACTCATTAGAGAAATAGTTAGCCGCGTCTTACAGGCAATGGATGAACCTAAAGATGAAGTTCAACCTAAACAACTTAAAGTTTTAGATGAATCTAAAGTTTTATTTAAAGAAATAGGTCCGGCAAAGTATTCGTCAGATATCAAAGAAGTTGCCGTAGGCATTGCTCCAGCCTTTGGAGTCACTATTCACAAGACAATTAATGGATTGTCCCATGAACAGGTTTTAAAAGAAATTCTTGCTGGAATAGAAGAAGAAGGAATGACGCCAAGAATTATAAGAGTAACTAAAAGTTCTGATGTTGCTTTCATAGGAAATCAAGTCGCTAAACTGGCAGGATCAGGTATAGGAATAGGAATCCAGTCTAAAGGAACTGTAGTTATTCATCAAAAGAATCTATACCCCCTTACCAATCTGGAACTATTTCCTCAAGCTCCTTCCCTCACCTTAGAAATATACAGACAAATTGGTAAAAATGCAGCAAGATATGCTAAGGGAGAAGTCGTTAAGCCAATTGTGGTACCTAATGATATTTATGTTCGACCAAAATATCAGGTTAAAGCAGCACTGATGCATACGAAAGAAACAGAACTTGTAGATAGAAATGGGGACTATATAGAAATAGAAAACCCATTCAAGAAAGGAAGTGTATAAGTGGATATCTATCCTCTTTCGGAAAAAATACCACAGCAGATAAAAACGAAAACAGGAAAACGCTTAGAAGATATTACCTTAGAAAATGTTCTTAATGGGAATATTACTTCAGAGGATGTAAAAATATCAAGAGACACTCTCCTTTTGCAAGCCCATGTAGCGAAAGAACAGAACAGACCTCAGTTGGCGCAAAACTTCATTCGCGCGGCAGAACTTATAGAGATTCCGGATGAAGAAATTTTAAAAATTTATAATTTGCTTCGCCCTTATAGGGCAACTGAAGAAGAGTTAATAGAAGTATCGAATACGCTTCGTTCAAAATACAATGCGGTGGTTTGTGCAGATTTTATTCTAGAAACTTTAGATGTTTATAAAAAAAGAAACATTCTAAAGAAATAAAGGGGTTTTCTTATGGTATTGGTTGGAGGAGTGGATATTGGCAATTCAACAACAGAAGTTTGTATCGGGCAAGTTGATGACAGTGGAAAAATCCATTTTTGTTCCAGTGCTATGACCCCTACAACAGGCACTAAGGGCACCATACACAATATTGTAGGCATAAAAGATGCTTTAACTAAAGCGTTGGAGAAAATACAAAAAGATATATCGGATTTGGATGAAATTAGACTCAACGAGGCTGCCCCAGTTATTGGAGATACAGCCATGGAAACCATAACAGAAACCATCATAACAGAATCTACAATGATAGGACATAATCCTTATACTCCAAGTGGAGAGGGCTTTGGCCTGGGAACCACAGTCTGTATCAAGGATCTATTTAATGTAGAGCCAGGTAAGGACTACATCGTTGTTATCCCTAGAGTAGTAACCTATGAAGAAGCAGCTTTTCTTATCAATGAGGCTTCAAAAAGAATCAACATACAGGGAGCAATTCTTGAAGCGGATGAAGCAGTACTAGTAAACAACCGTTTAAATAGGAAAATTCCTATTGTAGATGAAGTCAAGCTTATAGAAAAAGTCCCTCTGGGTGTAGAAGCAGTTGTAGAGGTAGCGGGACAGGGGAAAACGATAAGGTACTTATCTAATCCTTATGAAATTGCTACATTATTTAACTTAGACGCAGAAGAAACAAAATATGTAGTGCCGGTGGCAAAAAGTTTAATTGGCAATAGATCAGCAGTGGTGATCAGAACCCCTAAAGGACAAGTAGAAGAAAGAATTATAAAAGCAGGTGCCTTAGAGATCATTACTCCCAATCATCAAATGATCCACGTGGATATTGATGAAGGGGCAGAAAAAATAATGGATTTAACCAAAGAAATAGAAGAGATAAAAGATATCAAGGGAGAGCCGGGAACTAATGTAGGCGGGATGCTTAACAGGATGAAAGAAGATTTGGCTCATCTTACCGACAGACCAATGGAGGAAATTTGTATCAAAGATATTTTAGCAGTGGATACATTGGTTTCAAATCCCGTAGAAGGCGGTCTTGCCGGAGAAGTTTCCTTAGAAAAAGCTGTAGCGATTGCGGCTATGGTAAAGGCTGAACAGCTTCCTATGGAAAAGATAGCAAAAAAACTTGAAGAGGAAGTGAAAGTCAAGGTCAAAGTAGCAGGGGTAGAAGCTGTCATGGCAACCCTTGGAGCGATGACAACCCCAGGAACCAAACTTCCATTGGCTATCTTAGACTTAGGGGGAGGTTCTACGGATGCAGCATTAATCGATGAAGATGGCTGGGTCAGGTCGGTTCATCTGGCGGGAGCCGGAGGATTTATTACGATGTTGATGGCTTCTGAATTAGGTATAGAAGATAGAACATTAGTAGAAGAAATAAAAAAATACCCTGTAGCAAAAGTAGAAAGTTTATTTCATATCAGAATGGAAAATGGAGAAGTCATTTTCTATAAAGAACCTCTCAATCCTAAATATTTTGGGAAAGTTGTTGTACTCACAGACAAAGAAATGCTTCCCATAGAAAAAAATATAGCTATGGAAAAAATAGTAGAAATCCGACGCCAGGTTAAAAAGAAAGTATTTGTTACGAATGCCATTAGAGCGCTTAAAAAGATTGCACCTTTTTCAAACATAAAAAATATACCCAATGTCGTATTGGTTGGAGGCTCTGCCCTGGACTTTGAAATTCCAGATTTGATTTTAGAAGAACTATCAAAGATAGGAATTATTGTAGGCAGAGGCAATATAAGGCGTATAGAAGGCCCAAGAAATGCCGTAGCAACGGGACTCGTTATGTCTTATGGAGGATTAGTAAAATGAACAAGACAAAACCTCAAATCATTATATTAACCTATGATGCAAATCCAATAGCATTAAAAGAGGTTATAGCGGGTATAGAGGAAGAAGGAGTACTTTGGGACGTAGAAGAAGTTCAAGAATATAAAAATCTATGGGATTTAGCAACGGAGGCTTCGCGAAAATCTTCTCTGGAAGTAGGTATTGGAATTTACAAGGATGAGGCAGCCGTGCAGTGCAGAGAGCTAATAGGGAGAGAACCCTTATTTAAAACAGATGATGCGTATAGGTTAATGGGTAGTAATGCTGGAAGATATGTCAAAAGGAATCCTTTTATTTTTGAAGACAGGTGATGTCATGAAAGTATATACAAAACAAGGGGATGGAGGAATGACATCCTTACTATCTGGAGAAAAGGTAGCAAAATACGATAAACGGATAGAAGCTGTAGGAACAGTTGACGAGTTAACAAGCCACCTTGGAAAAATTAAGTTATTCATAAAAGATACTCAAGCTAAAAAAGATATAGAAGAAATCCAAAAAAATTTAATCCGCTTGATGGCAGAAATTGTAGATGAAAAAAGAAGAAATACATTCTTTAATAAAGAAAATGTAAAAAAGTTAGAAGAAAAAATAGATGAATACCAAAACTTAATTCCTCCAATCAAAGAATTTGTGCTGCCAGGAGATAATGAGACTTCTGTAGAGATTGATATAGCAAGAACCATAGCAAGAAGAGCTGAGAGAAGAATTGCAGAAGTTTTGGATAAAGATGTGATCATCAAACAATATATGAATAGATTATCCGACTACTTATATATATTAGCGCGATATATGGATTTTTATGAGAAAATTTATCATCAGATTCATAAGAATGCATATAGAAAATCTCAAAATACAAGCACTGCGATTACTCTGGATGTTGCTAAAGAAATAGCTTTACATGTTGAAGAAAAAGCAAAGGAGATGGGCCTGGCAGTAGTTATTGCTTTAGTCAATCCAGAAGGCAATCCAATATGTATTCATATTCTGGATGGTGCATTTCTGATTAGCTATGAACTGGCAGTAAAAAAAGCCTATACATCAGTGGCTTTAAAAACGACTACAGAAAGCTTAAAAGAAATTACACAGCCAGGTAATGAATTAGGAGGCCTTGAAGAAGCCTTGGAAAACAAAATTACCACCATTGGCGGTGGGGCTCCAGTAATAATTGATAAAAAAGTTTTTGGTGGCATTGGAGTCAGTGGAGGAAGTGCAGAAGAAGATATTTATCTGGCCCAGTACGGTGTGAAAATAGCTAGGGAGGTGCTGAACAAATGGCAACAGAAGCACTAGAAATTGAAAAAATTATTAAGAATGTGCTTATGGAATTAAAAGTTCAAAACACAGTGGAAACTGTAAGCAGTGAAGACGGCATATTTGATGATATGAATGAAGCCATTGCTGCAGCTAAGAAGGCTCAAAAAGAGTTAAAAGTTATGCCTTTAGAGTTTAGAGAAAAGATTATCAAAAGAATCCGTGAAAAAATTATGGAAAATGCAGAACTACTTGCTAAGATGGGTGTAGAAGAAACAGGTATGGGAAGAGTTGGAGATAAAATTCTTAAACATCAGTTAGTAGCAGAAAAAACTCCAGGTACCGAATGTTTATCTACAATAGCATGGTCAGGAGACAGAGGATTGACCTTAGTTGAACAAGGACCTTTTGGAGTAATTGGAGCCATTACCCCATCTACAAATCCCAGTGAAACAGTTTTCTGCAACTCTATTGGAATGATTGCAGCAGGAAATACGGTAGTATTCAATCCTCACCCGGGAGCCATTAAAGTTTCCAATTTTGCAGTAAAACTCATCAATGAGGCCGCAAAGGAAGTAGGGGCATTCCCTAATATGGCAGTTTCCGTTAGAAAGCCTACTTTAGAAACTGCAGATATTCTTTTCAAACACAAAGATGTTGAATTATTAGTAGCAACGGGAGGCCCCGGAGTTGTCACTGCTGTCCTTTCCTCAGGGAAAAGAGCTATGGGTGCAGGGGCAGGTAACCCCCCGGTAATCGTAGATGAAACAGCGGATATTCAAAAGGCAGCAGCAGATATTGTCAATGGGGCGACATTTGACAATAACCTTCCTTGCATTGCAGAAAAGGAAGTTGTGGTTGTTGAGGAAGTTGCTGATGAATTAATTTCTTACATGATTGAAAATGGATGTATGCTGATTCATACAGAACAAGTAGCAAAATTATTAGATATTGTGTTTGTAGAAAAGAATGGTAAGAAGATTCTTAACAGACAATGGGTTGGAAAAGATGCCTGGAAGATTTTAAGAGCAATTGGCATCGATGCAGATGAAAGTATAAGATGTATCATTTTTGAAGGAGATAAAAATCATCCTTTGATTAAAGAAGAGCTGATGATGCCAATCCTTGGAATCGTAAGAGTAGATGATATAGATACAGCCATTGAAACGGCTGTAGAACTTGAAGGGGGCAATCGCCACTCTGCCCATATGCATTCCAAAAACATTGACCGATTAACGAAATTTGCTAAAGCTGTGGATACTGCAATTTTTGTTAAAAATGCTCCATCCTATGCAGCGATAGGCTTTGGAGGAGAGGGCTATACCACCTTTACAATAGCCAGTCGTACAGGAGAAGGCTTAACCTGTGCAGCATCCTTTACCAAAAACAGACGTTGTGTAATGGCAGACAGTTTATCTATTAGATAGGGAGGAAGTAAGATGGAAGTCAATCAAGTACAGTTAGAAGCAATCGTAAAGCAAGTGCTTTCTCAAATGCAAGGAAGTACAAAACCACAGACCAGCTCCAGTACCTCAATTCCAGGCAAAGCTAAAGTGGCAATGCTCACAGGAACTAAAAAAATTGAAGTAAAAGAATTCGATCTTCCTGAAATCAATGATGATGAAATTCTTGTAAAAATAGAAGGCTGTGGTGTTTGTGGAACCGATGTTCATGAGTACAAAGGAGATCCTTTTGGATTAATTCCAGTAGTTCTGGGACATGAAGGAACCGGAGAAATCATCAAAATTGGCAAAAACGTTAAAAAAGACAGTACTGGAAAACCTGTTGGCTTAGGGGATAAGATAGTTACCTCCATCGTTTTCTGCCATGACTGTGATGTTTGCAATATTAATACGGAAAAACAAAATCTTTGTGAATCTGGCTTAATATATGGCTTAATCCCTGATGATCAATATCATTTTAATGGATGGTTTGGAGAATATATTATCCTGAGAAAAGGTTCGAGTTTCTTTAAAGTAAGTGATATGAGTCTTGATTTAAGACTTTTAATCGAACCATCAGCAGTAGTGGTTCATGCAGTAGAAAGAGCGAAATCAACGAATCTTCTTCGCTTTAGCAGTAAGGTGGTCGTTCAGGGTTGTGGACCTATTGGATTATTGCTGATTGCAGTTGTTCGCACCCTTGGGATTCAAAACATCATCGCAGTAGATGGAGATGCTAACCGCTTAGAAATGGCTAAGAAAATGGGTGCAACAAAAGTTGTTAACTTCAGAGACTATAATGGATTAGATGAACTTGTTAAAGCAGTTCATAAAGCGACTGACGGAGGAGCCGATTTCGGATTCCAATGTACAGGAGTTCCGTCAGCGGCATCTAATATATTTAAGTTTATTCGCCGTGGAGGCGGCCTTTGCGAAGTAGGATTTTTCGTAGACAATGGAGATACTACCATTAATCCTCACTACGATTTTTGCAACAAGGAGATTACTCTTGTAGGTTCCTGGACATATACCTTAAAAGATTATGTAACTACTTTTGACTTCTTAAGAAGAGCCAGTGAAATAGGACTTCCAGTAGAGGAGTTAATTACTCACAGATTTGGCCTTGATGAATTGAATCAAGCAATGGAAGTTAACATGAAACAAGAAGGCATTAAAGTAGTTTACATCAATAAGTAATTGAGGGTTGAATATGGGAAAAAGTGTAGGATTACTAGAAGTTTATGGATTAGCTGCAGCTTTTGTTGCCGCTGATGCAGCTTGTAAAGCTGCTAATGTAGTTATAGAAGCTTTTGATAGAAATAAACCTTTTAATGCTGATAAACTTGAAGTACCCCTTATTATAGTCGTAAAGCTAAGAGGAAGTTTATCAGATGTAAGAGAGGCTGTGGAAGCTGGAAAAAGGGCAGCCGAACAAGTTTCCGGGGTTGTACTTACCCATATCATACCAAGCCCTGAAGAAGGGACAGACGAATTTTTAAAAATTAATTGTTTAAAAAATAAAACAAAACAGGAGGAATAAAAAATGACACAAGAAGCATTAGGAATGGTAGAAACAAGAGGATTAGTAGCAGCAATTGAAGCAGCAGATGCAATGGTAAAGGCAGCGGATGTAGTTTTAGTAGGAACAGAAAAAATTGGTTCAGGACTTGTAACCGTTATGGTAAGAGGAGATGTAGGCGCTGTTAAAGCAGCTACAGAAGTTGGAGCCAATGCGGCACAAAAATTAGGAGAACTCGTAGCTACTCATGTAATTCCAAGACCTCATGGAGATGTTGCAAAGATTCTTCCTCAAGTAAAATAGTTAAAGCGAGTGACTAAATATGAACGCATTGGGATTAATTGAAATACAAGGCTTAACCGCAGCAATTGTAGCTTTAGATGAAATGACTAAAACTGCTGAGGTTGAAATCGTTACTTGGGAAAAAAAATTAGGTGGAAGACTTGTTACTGTTATCGTAAAGGGAAATGTATCCTCAGTAAAAGAAGCAGTAGAAGTAGGAATTGAGAAGGCTGGTAAAGTAGGAAGAGTTGCAGCCTCTGCCATTATTCCTAATCCACATCCAGAGGTACTTAGAATGGCCAATTTAAGTGCCGAAAAGGGAATCAGAAGGAAGTGAAGATATGGCAGCAGAGAAAAAGAATAATACCAATGAAAATTTAGAAGAAAAAAAACAAAATCAAGAAGAATTAACAAAAGCTCAAGAGTCAGCAGAAGAGACCAAAATTATTAAAGAGAATGAAAAGAAATCCAAAAAAAGAATTCAACAACCACAATCTAATAAAAAAGAAGAGGTTAGGGAGGTTTATAAGATGGAAAAACAAGCATTAGGTATGATTGAAACAAGAGGATTGGTAGCAGCAATTGAAGCAGGAGATGCAATGTTAAAGGCAGCAAATGTTGTAATGGTAGGAACAGAAAAAATTGGTTCAGGACTTGTAACCGTTATGGTAAGAGGAGACGTAGGTGCTGTTAAAGCAGCAGTTGAAGCAGGAACGCAAACCGCTGCTCGATTAGGAGAAGTTGTTGCAGTACATGTAATTCCAAGACCACATGAAGATGTAGAAAAGATATTACCTAAATTCGAATAAAGTGAGTGATACGCTTGAACACGTTAGAAACATCACTTCTAGAAATCATTGAAAAGGTTATAAGAGAGCAACTGGAAGAATCTAAAGAAAATTCTGGCATTCAGTCGGATTTAGCGATTCCTATAGGCGTTTCTGCAAGGCATGTGCACCTGTCTAAAGAAGATTTAGAAATTTTATTTGGGAAAGGTTATGAACTTCACCCTAAAAAAGAGTTGATGGGTGGGCAGTATGCCGCTCAAGAATGTGTGACTGTTGTAGGAGTGAACCTTAGGGTTATTGAGAATGTAAGAATTCTAGGCCCTGTCCGTTCTAAAACTCAGGTCGAACTAGCAAAAACAGATGCTATAAAATTAGGCGTCAATGCCCCTATCAGGGAATCAGGCGATGTTAAAGGTTCTGCATCGGTTACCTTAGTAGGGCCTAAGGGTGCCATATTCTTAAAAGAAGGCTGTATCATTGCCAAAAGGCATATACACATGAATCCTTACGACGCTAAAAGATTAGGCGTCAAAGACAATGACATTGTCAAAGTGAGAATAGAAGGAGAAAGGCAAGGCATATTAGAAAATGTTCAAGTGCGAGTAGACGATTCATTTCGTTTAGAAATGCACATTGACACGGATGAAGCAAACGCAATGGGCATTAAGTGCAATGAATTGGCTTATTTAATAAAATGACAAAAAATCGATGCAGATTTCTGCATCGATTTTATTCAAGGAGTGGGAATGTTGAAAATTGGTAAAGTAGTTGGCACCATCATCTCTACTAGAAAACATCATAAATTAGTGGGAAGTAAACTGTTAATTGTAGAAATTTATAGTAAAAATCAAAGAGCAGGAGAAAATCAGCTCGTTGCAGTGGATACAGTAGGAGCAGGGGTAGGAGAGCTGGTTTTAGTTGTAGAGGGTTCTTCAGCAAGAGTGAGTATAGATACCGATGGAGCTCCTGTGGATGCAGCAATCATAGGGATTATAGATGAGGAAAACAATATTGATATGTAATACAGCAGTTAAAAAGAAGGTGATCCTATGAACTTCCATGAATTAAAACAGAAAATATCAGACAGCGGCATAGTAGGAGCAGGAGGCGCTGGATTTCCTACGCATATAAAACTTAACGAGAATGCAGAAACAATTATCCTAAACTGTGCAGAATGTGAGCCCTTAATTCAAGTTGATCAGCAATTAATAGGAGTCTATACAAAGGAAATATTAACTTCTCTTAATTTGTTAGTAGAAAGCATGGGCGCCAAAAACGGTATTATAGCGATTAAGGAAAAATATAAAAATGCCATAACATCGATTAACGATTATATAGATCAATACCCTTTATTAAAATTACATTTACTTCCTAATGTATACCCCAGTGGAGATGAAGTCGTCCTCATTTATGAAACCACAGGAAAAGTTGTTCCGAAGGGAAGCATTCCTATTTCTGTAGGAGCAGTTGTAGTCAATGCTGAAACGGTGCTTAATATTTATGAAGCAGTCTACCAAGGGAAAGCAGTAACCAGCAAATATGTAACAGTGATTGGTGAGGTTAACAATCCAATTACCATAAGGGTGCCCATTGGGACTAGTGTTAGGGACATTATCAAAATGGCGGGAGGATTAAGCCTGGAAGATGTAGAAATAATTATGGGAGGGCCTATGACTGGAAAAATCGTTAGCAAGAATGCTCCAGTTACCAAGACGACAAAAGCAATAATCGTCCTTCCAAAAGATCATCAACTTATTTTAAAAAAGATATCCAATACGCCAGTTCATATAAAAAAAGTTATGTCTGTATGTTCTCAGTGTAGGATGTGTACAGATTTATGCCCGAGAAATTTATTAGGGCATAAAGTAGAACCGCATAAACTTATGAATGCTTTAGCTAACGGCATAACCAGTGACTTAACTGCCTATACAACTGCCCTGGGCTGTTGTGATTGTGGGGTATGTGAAATGTATGCCTGTCATCATGATCTTTCTCCAAGAAGTTTAATGATGGAGTGTAAGCAAAAATTATTAAGTGCTGGAATAAAACCAGAAGCTAAAGAAAGTTATAAAGTACATTCCGCTCGGGAAAACAGATATATTCCTTCTAAAAGACTGGTTCAACGATTAGGGTTATCAAAATACGATGTAGAAGCTAAAATTGATAATACATTAAAAGAGGTCAATAAAGTAGAAATTTTATTGACTCAACATATAGGAGCCCCTGGTATGCCTCAGGTAGAAAAAGAAGTAGAAGTTAAAAAGGGCGATATTGTAGCAGTTATTCCAGAAGGGAAATTAGGATCTATTATTCATGCCAGCATTGACGGTATCATAGAAAATGTAAGCGGCAGAAGTATTACGATTAGAGCGCGGGGTGAACAAGATGAGTAAGGCAATAGGTTTAGTAGAATATCGCTCTGTGGCAATAGGGATGAAAGCAGCAGATGAAATGGTTAAAACTGCTGAAGTTGATATCATCACGGCCCAAACAGTATGCCCAGGTAAATATATTGTGTTAGTTTCAGGCAAACTCAGTGCAGTAACAGCAGTGGTGGAAGTCGGAACCGCTCATTATGACGAATATGTTGTAGATCACTTTATACTGGGTAATCCGGATGCGTCTATATTTTCAGCTTTATATGGCACAACGGAGACAGGTAAGCCTGAAGCTTTAGGGATTATTGAAACGTATTCAGTTGCAGCAATCATTAAAGCTGCAGACATGGCGGCAAAAACATCCTCCATTAATCTAATCGAGATACGCATTGCCAGAGGCATGAGTGGTAAATCCTATGTATTGTTCAGCGGAGAATTGGCAGCTGTGGAAGCATCTATTAAAAAAGCTTGTAAAGAAATTAAAGATGAGGGCTTTTTATTAAACCATTCAGTCATACCAAATCCGGACCCTAAGTTTTGGCAGACGATATGTTAAATGAAATGGAGTGTTAAATATGCTTGCCATAGAACGCAGAAAAAAAATTATTGATATTCTCAATGAAACGAAAAGTGTAAAGGTTCAAGACCTAAGTGAGTTATTTGGAGTTACTGAAGAAACCATAAGAAGAGATTTAGAAAAGTTGGAAAAAGAAGGGTTGCTTCAAAGAACCTATGGGGGGGCAATACTTTTGGACAGTCTTTCAGAAGATTTGCCTTTTACTGTCAGAGCTGTAAGCAACCCAGAAGGCAAGAGGGCCATAGGAAAAGTGATTGCAAACTATATCGAAGATAATGATACAATTATGCTGGATTCCAGTTCTACGGCTTTAGAGGTTGCAAAAAATCTGAAGCATAAAAAAAATATTACCGTTATAACCAATTCAGTGATTGTATTAACAGAACTTGCTCAAAATGAGAACTGCACGGTTATTTCTACAGGAGGAATGTTAAGAGCGCGTTCCATGTCTTTTGTAGGGCCTGGGGCAAAACAAGCCATTGAAAACTACTATGTCAATAAAGCCATTTTATCCTGCAAAGGAATCCATATGCAAAATGGCATTATGGAGTCTAATGAAATGGAAACGGAAATAAAAAAATCTATGGTTAAATCGGCGCATACCATTTTCTATGCCATAGATCACACAAAATTTGATCAATTATCTTTTGTAAAAATGCTGGATATAGAATCTGTAGATTATATATTTACCGACAAAGAGCTCTCAAAAGATTGGGAGCAGTTTCTGTTAAATAAAAATGTCAAATGGGAATATTGCAATAATGAATAAGGGGGAGACCTATGTCAAAGATTTGTATTGCAGTTGATATCGGAGCGTCCAGCGGTAGAGTGATAGCGGGAATATTAGATAATGGCAAAATTTCCTTAAAAGAAATCTATCGTTTTAAAAATGGAATCGTTAAAAGCAACGACCATTCTTTTTGGGATTTGGACCGTTTGTATAATGAGATTCTAGAAGGCCTAAAGAAATTAGCTGAAGAAAATATAGGAATAGAATCAATAGGCATTGATACATGGGCAATTGATTACGTTCTGCTAGATGCGAATAATGAAAAAGTATCACCGGTGTATGCTTACCGTGATCATAGAACAGATTCTACAATGGAAAAAGTATTTAAAGAAATAGATGCAAAAGAAATTTATTCAAAAACAGGAATACAGTTTCTCCAATTTAATACCCTCTATCAGTTATATGAACATATGAAAGCAGAAAAAGAACGATTAGCCCAAACGGATACATTTTTAATGGTTCCGGATTATTTAAATTACCTTTTAAGCAATCAAAAAGTTGTTGAATTTACCAATGCCACAACAACTCAGATGTTTAACATCCATAATAATGATTGGGATGAGGATTTAATTAAAATAACTGGTTTTGACAAAAAGGTCTTTCCAAAAACGATTAAACCAGGAACCATTCTTGGAAATTTAACTAAGAAAGTTCAGGAAGCAACAGGGCTAGGGGATATAAAAGTAATCGCCCCGGCTACTCATGACACGGGTTCCGCTGTAGCTGCAGTCCCAGCGACATCTGCGGATTTTGCATACATTAGTTCAGGAACATGGTCGCTTATGGGGATTGAAAGTAATGTTCCAATAACTACTGAAGAAGCAAGAAAGTACAACTTCACCAATGAAGGCGGAGTTTTTAATACATATAGGGTGCTTAAAAATATTATGGGAATGTGGTTGATTCAAGAAGTTCAAAGATTATATGATTATCAATACAGCTTTGCTGAACTTGTTGAATTGGCGAAAAAAGAAGAACCTTTTAAATATCTTATTAATCCAAATCACCCAAGATTTTTAAATCCACAGAATATGATTGAAGAAATCCAAAATTATTGCGAAGAAACCCATCAAGGAAAACCAGAAACTCCTGGACAGATTTCCAGATGTATCTATGAAAGTTTAGCCCTCCAGTATAATGAAGTCCTTGGTCAGCTCAGAGAAATCACTAAAGAGGATATCAACAGGATTCACATTATAGGTGGAGGCGCACAAAACAAATTTTTAAATCAGCTTTGTGCGGACGCTACAAATTGTGAAGTATATGCAGGACCTGTAGAAGCTACAGCTCTGGGGAACTTAATGATGCAATTTATTGCGATAGGAGAGCTAACTTCTTTAGAAGAAGCCAGAAAAGTCATATTAAATTCGTTTGATGTAGAAAAATATGTTCCCAATAATATTGAAGGCTTTAGAGCAAACTGGGATAGATTTAAGCAACTACCATAATTTTAAGGAGGCGTTATCATGAACAAAGAAAGAATTGAAAACCTTTACAAACTTGCAAAGGAACAATACGCACAAATAGGAATTGATACCGACGAAGTGCTAAAAAAGTTAGATAATATTCCAATTTCTATTCACTGTTGGCAAGGGGATGACGTAAGAGGTTTTGAAAGCCCTGATACAGAACTTTCTGGAGGCATTCAAGCGACAGGAAACTATCCTGGAAGAGCAAGAACCCCGGAAGAATTAAGGGCAGACTTAGAAAAAGCTTTCAGCCTTATCCCAGGAAAGAAAAGAGTAAATCTCCATGCAATCTATTTAGAAACCAATGGAGAAAAAGTAGACAGAGATCAAATTGAGCCGAAACACTTTGAAAACTGGGTAAAATGGGCTAAGAAAAACAACATAGGATTAGATTTTAACCCAACACTGTTTTCCCATCCTAAGGCAGACGATGGTCTCACCCTTAGCCATCCAGATGAAAACATAAGAAAGTTCTGGATTGAACATGTAAAGAGATCTAGAAAAATCAGTGAATACTTTGGTAAAGAACTGGGAACGCCTTCTGTCATGAATATATGGATTCCTGACGGATTTAAAGATATTCCTGCAGATCGCCTGGCTCCAAGACAAAGATTAAAAGACGCACTGGATGAAATCCTGGAAGAAAAAATTGATAAAAAATATCATTTGGATGCAGTAGAAAGCAAGGTTTTTGGAATCGGTTCAGAAAGTTATGTTGTAGGTTCCCATGAATTCTATATGGGATACGCAGTAAAAAACAACGTGCTTCTTTGCCTTGATGCAGGACATTTCCATCCAACGGAAGTCATCTCCAATAAAATTTCAGCAATTTCTCTTTTTGTAGATGAAATCCTTCTTCATGTAAGCCGTCCGGTAAGATGGGACAGCGACCATGTTGTAATATTAGACGATGAACTTTTAGCAATCGGACAAGAAATTATAAGACATAATTTAGTAGACAGAGTGCATATCGGACTTGACTTTTTTGATGCAAGTATCAATCGTGTGGCAGCGTGGACCATTGGAACAAGAAATATGCTTAAATCCTTAATGATTGCATTATTGGAACCAACGGATAAAATGAAGAAAGCAGAAGAAGAATTTGATTTTACAACAAGACTGGCTATGATGGAAGAATTAAAATCCTATCCATGGCAAGCAGTATGGGATTACTACTGTGCTAGTAAAAACATACCAGTAGGTCTTGACTGGTTAGAAGAAGTTAAAAAATACGAAAAAGAAATCCTCCTCAATAGATAAAAAAGTACCTGCCGATGTCGGCAGGTACTTTTTTCTATTAATCTAAAGCTGTACAAAGGGCAACAAGTGTCAGAGATTGTCCATATGCCATTGGTGCAATGATAATATTTTTATAGTGATCAGCGTCATATCCCATTCCTGTTCCGGCAGAAACGTTTAAAACGGTGCCATCTTCAGCTATATTGTCGCATATCGCTGCGATTGCTTTATCTGTATACTTTCTATAGGATGGGTCTAATATACCTAATTGAACACCTTTTAAAATTCCAGTAGCAATAGCAGCGGAGCCAGAAACTTCTTCATAGCTTGTAGGATCTGTTAAGACGGTATGCCATAGACCAGAAGGGGCTTGAAGTTTAACAAGAGCATTGACTTGTGCTTTAAATGTATCTACTAAATAGGTCATCAGACCTTTATCCATGGTTCCTTTAAAAGCTTCAATATAATCAATCACACCAAAAGTAAACCAGGAGTTCCCGCGACACCAGAAGATTCCGCCAAAATTATTATTGAGGTTAAAACTCCATCCATGATAGAAAAGTCCAGTGTGTTTGTCGTATAAATATTTAATATGTACCAGCATCTGATGGATGGATTCACTGATCCAATCCTGACGGTTGTATTTATGACCCATTTTATTCAAGAAAAGAACGGTCATAAAAATTGTATCAATCCAGAGTTCCCCTTCATTTAAGCGAACGCCCAGACGATCTCCTATTGCACTGGTTACATGTTGAAATCCACCTTCTTTAGTGCGGGGAAGATATTCCATAAGCCACTCTGCTCTTTCGATACACATCTTTTCATAAAGAGGATTATTAAATTTATCCATTAAATCCACAAGAGTTAAGTATGGAGCAGTGGTATTAATATTTTTAGAAGGAAGCCCTATTTGAATATTTCTTTTATACCAATTATCCAAGAAGTCATCATAACGATTATCCTGGTAATAATTTTGAAGTTTTAAAAGCCCATACAAACCAACGCCTTGAGGCCAGTCCCATTCTTCAATGCCAAAGTCCCTTGCGATTTTACCGGATTTTGTTTCATCAGCAGAAGCATTTTTATCGCTATCATAATCCGCTCCGCCTAAATTCATTAGCTTATTTACAACAAGATCAATTTTTTTCAGTAAAACATCATTACTTACTTTCATTTTCATTTCCTCCATTTGCTTTTTTTATATATTCTGTAGGGGTCATACCCGTATATTTTTTGAATATTTGGCTAAAGTATTGTGGATTATTGCCGCAGCCAATTTGTTCAGCTATTGTATATATTTTCTCTGTATTGCATTCAAGAAGTAATTTTTTTGCCCGTTCTATTCGAAGATTGGTTAAATACTGGGAAAATTTATAACCAGTTTGTTTAATAAATTGTTTGCTTAAATAGTCTACATTCATAAATAAGTAATTTTCTGCAATCCATTTTAATGACAGATTTGGATCCGATAAATGTTCATTCACATACATGAGTGTTTTTTCTATAAAATCCTTATGTCTATAATGTGTGGCAGGGTTTGAGGCCATATGATTGCTAAATTTATTAAGGAATATTTGTAAAATAGTTTTGCAATGATTAATATCATTAATTTCTATCAGAAAGTCAGTAACATGAATAGGGTTATAAAAAATAAAATTATGATTAACAAGTTTCATTAAAAAAGTGGTAATGACAGCTTTTAATAAATCGACATCTTCTATTTGAGACAATATTTCACTGAGTTCTTCTATTATTTTTTCTTTATCAAAATTGCCTTGGGAAGAAAACTTATTTAAAATATCGTCTATATATATAAACAATGAGCTATGATTATAGGCAGTGATAATGTGATGATTATTAATTAAGTAAACGTATTCATACCGATTTATTTTTTTAAAAAGTACTTCCAATAGATTTTGGAGGTTAGGAAAATGCTTTCGTTCATATTCGATGGAGACTGTTTGATGATTAAAGTGAAGATTCTTTAAAAAGTTATCCAGAGGATCATAGAAGTCATTTAATCCTTTAAAAAATAGAATTAAAGTATTTCTGGTATATATGAAAAAAGGAATTACTGAAGGATAAGAAACCGATAGAAAGCTTCTGATTTTATTTACGCACTCTTCCAGGTTATTCTCTTCCAAATAATACACATAGCATAAATCATAATCAATATTCAAAAAGTCTATATAATGTTCATATTGGCTTAAAATATTTCTCAAATTATCTTTAGGCGTTAAACCTTCCATAATAATATTGCGCATAATATTTTCTTGCAGGTTAGCGATAAGTTTTTGATGTTTGTTTTGCATTTCCTGTAATGCACGGGTACGATAGCAGTCTTGCGCTACTTGTTTCATGACGTCTATGATTTGATTTTCATTGCAAGGCTTTAAAAGATAATGTTTAACGCCGTATTTCATGGCTGTTTTTGCATAGTCGAATTCTCCGTAACCGGATAATATTACAAATTTAATATCTTCATCCGTTTGTCTTATTTTTTCAATAAGTTCAAGACCGGAAAGCCCCGGCATTTTGATATCTGTTAAAACGATATCAGGATATTCGTCTAAAATCATATCATAGGCTTCAATTCCATTTTTACAAGTTCCAATCACTTCGATATCCAGGCTATTCCAATCAATGATGGTGCTGATTGTTTCGCGGATAATTTTTTCATCATCAACAATCACTAATCTTAGCATATAGCACCTCTTTGTAATGAATTTATTTGATCGGGATATATGGAATGGTAATCATGGCAATGGCAAAGTCGTCCTCATTATAAAATGTTAAGCCATAATCATTACCAAAGGTCAGTTTAATGCGATTGTCTATATTGATTAAGCCTATTCCTAAGCCGTTGGGAAAAATTTCTTTTGCTTTTAATTTGTTTAACAGATTCTCTTCAAATTGGGAACCATTATTTTTTACACGAATTTCTAAGTTTTTATCGTTTAGAGCGATTGCAATAGATATATAACATTCTTCAGTGATTTCTTCTAATGCATATTTAATAGCATTTTCTACCAGCGGTTGTATGGATAATTTGGGTATTGAAGCGTCAAGTATGTTATCGTCTACTTTTAACTCATAATTCAATCTGTCTTCATAGCGAATTTGCTGGATAGTCATATAATATTGCACCAATTCCAATTCCTTTTTTAATGAAAAATCCTCTACGGCCTGGCTTAAAGTAGATCTCAGCAAGTTTCCAAGAGATTCCACCATAAGAGAAATTTTTGTTGCGCCAATAGCTCTTGCGCGCCAATTGACAGATTCCAAAGTATTGTACAAAAAGTGAGGATCTATTTGAGATTCTAATGCTTTTAGCTGAGCATCTTTTCTTAGAATCTCGTTAATGTAATTTTTTTGAACTAAGGTTTTAATTTCATTTGCCATATTGTCAAAACGCGTGTGAATAATTCCTAATTCATCATGTCTCTTTGAATAATTATAAGGTATAGAAAGAATTTCCATATTATTATTTTGAAATACATTCATCTTTTTAACGAGAACATCAAAATGCTTCGTAATATTTTGAACCAAAGACGAAGATAAGGATATACATAAAAGAATGCTCGCGATGATGATGATGACATATATAAAAGAAGTTCTTGTAATATATTGCTGAATAGAGTCATAAGAAACCAAACAGATATAGTCTAAATTATATTTTGGAATTGAATCTTTTACAGCAAAATAGTAATGGCTGTTAAAGGGAATCACATCATAGTTTGCTTTTAAATTAATTAGGGTCTTGGCTTGTTCTTCCGAAATAGAAGGAGAACGGTAAAGCACGTTTTGATCACTTAGCAAAATAAAAGAAGAATGAGGAAACTGATCTCCGAAATTAGTAGAATCATGAATCATTTGAGGGATGTCTACTTTAATTGCTACAAATCCAAGAGTACTTAAATCCAGATTTTTAATTTTTCTTATAGAACGAACTAACAAAAGGCCTTTTTTATCTCCATAGGAAGACATCCAACGGATTGCACCTTCAGATTCTTCAGCAGCAGCTTTAATCTCTGCATACCCATCACTATTTGGCAAAATCTGATATGCACTGTTGGTACAAACAGGAATATCATTGCTGTATATGCACATATAGTCCAGATATTTATTATTGAAGTTAAAATAGTAAGAGAGCAGACTGTTATATAAATTGCGACTGGCTATATTATAGTCGAGAGACTTCTTCTTATCATTTTTAATAATTAAATTATTCTGTATGTTGCTGTCTGCTATGATCATGGTAGACATATTTTCTACAGATTCTAATATTGTCTCAATTTTATCAGCAGAATACATTAAAGAACTGGCAATTGAATGATAAAGTAAGGTTTTATTGTTCTTCATTACGCCATTCATGGCAAAAATAGAAGTCATGCCTACTATAATAATAGCTGAAGAAGTAATTGCGATGATTTTATATTTTAAAGATAGATTACATATATATTGATGTATTTTTTTAAACCATTTTTTATTCAATCTAAATACCTTCTTCTTTACAGTATTTTGTTTATAATTTAAATCAATTGCCTTAAAACAATTATATAAGGGATATTATTATAGTACAACGAAAAGAAATGGCATTCCATAATTTTAGGTAAAAAGACGGTTTTTTGAAACAAAAAAACGGTTTATATGATTTAAGAGATTTAGCAGATACAATATAATGAAAACATCAGGAAACAAAATATTTTACTTTTAGGGAGGATTTAAGTATGAAAAGAAAGTTAGCCTTACTCTTAGCTCTCGTGTTAACTGTAATGAGTCTAGCTGCATGTGGATCCAGTAAGACTGAAAGTGCATCTGATGCAACTGCACCAACGGAAACACAAGGTGCTGCAGGAGGAAATGGTGATAGCAAACATTTAATTGTTGCATGGTGGGGAAACCAGACAAGAAATGAAAGAACACAAGCTGTTCTTGACTTATACTCACAACAAAATCCAGGAATAACATTTGATGGGCAATTTGTTGAATGGAATGACTATTGGAATAAGTTGGCAACTGCATCCGCAGGGCACAGTTTGCCAGATGTTGTTCAAATGGACTACAGATATCTTGAACAATATGTAAGTAACGGTTTATTGATTGATTTAAAACCATATATAGAAAATGGAACTTTAGATGTTTCTGGTATTGATGAAAGCATTTTAGAGTCCGGCTCTGTTGATGGTGGTATTTATGCAATCAGTTTAGGAGTAAATGCTCCAGCGTTATTATACAATAAAACATTGTTAGATGAACATGGCATAGAAATTAAAGACAACATGACAATGGATGAATTCATTGATAAATGCCGTGAAATATACGAAAAAACAGGATACAAGACCAATGTTGCTTATGGTAACGGGGATAACTTTATTGAGTATATGTTAAGATCTTCTGGAAAGATTTTATTTGAAGAAGGAAAATTAGGTGTGGACAGTGCAGAAGAATTAAAACCGTTCTTTGATATTTATGAAATTGGTATGAAAGAAGGATGGCACGTAGATCCAGGTATTTTTGTAGAAAGAAATATTTCTGTAGAACAAGAACCCATAGTATATGGCTCCAGTCCTGAGACAATGTCCTGGTGTGCGTTTTATTGGTCTAACCAATTAACAGCTGTACAAAATGCTGCCCCAGAAGGAATGGAAATAGGCATCACAACCTGGCCAGCAGATAATCCTAAAGCAGCCAATTACTTAAGACCAAGTCAATTTTTCTCTGTAACAGTAGATAGCAAGAATCCTGAAGAAGCAGTTAAATTCCTTAACTTCTTTATCAATTCTGTAGAAGCTAATAATATCTTATTAGGTGAGAGAGGAGTTCCACCAGTAGCTTCTGTTGCAGAGGCAATTACACCTCAATTAAGTGACCAAGAAAAGTTAGTTATTGATTATATCAATAACGTTGTTACACCAAATAGCTCCCCAATCAATCCACCAGCGCCAGATAGTGCGGTTGAAATATTTGACTTAATCGATAAATTGGAAGAGAGATTATGCTATGGTGAAATTACAGCAGCCGAAGCAGCTCAAGAGCTATTTGAACAAGGTAGCAAAATTATGGCGGGTAATTAATATTAGCATATTATAGGGCGGAGAGATTCTCCGCCTAAAGTTTTAAAGTCGGTTTATGCTTGAAAGGAGAAAAATAAATGAAAAGCAAATCTTTATCATTAAAGCAAATATTGAATGAAGAGAGCGTTGCAGGTGCAATCTTTACGCTTCCATTTATAATAGGATTCCTATTATTTATGATTGTTCCTATGCTGATTTCATTATACTATTCATTTTGTGATTATAATATCCTATCCCCCCCTGTATGGGCAGGATTTAAAAACTATATTAAGATGTTTACAGAGGATTCAACGTTTTTAAAATCTATTGGTGTAACTTTTTATTTCGCATTTGTATCGGTTCCATTAAGATTAATCTTTGCATTAATTGTAGCAATGATTTTATTTAGAACGACTAAAATGACAGGATTTTATCGTGCGGCGTATTATCTTCCCTCTATTATTGGCGGTTCCGTAGCTGTTTCTATTTTATGGAAAAGAATGTTTGCCATAGATGGCGTTTTTAATAAATTATTAGGTTATATTGGTTTAAATAAAGATTTCTCATGGTTAGGAAATAAGGATACGGCTATCTGGGTTTTAATCGTATTAGCAGTTTGGCAGTTCGGCTCTTCTATGCTTATTTTCTTGGCCTCATTAAAACAAATTCCAACTACTTTATATGAAGCTGCAGAAGTAGATGGAGCAAATAAGTGGTCACAATTCTGGAAAATCACTTTACCATTATTAACCCCCACAATATTTTTTAACTTAGTCATGCAAATGATTAATGGATTCTTAGCATTTACTCAATCCTATATCATTACACAGGGTAAGCCGATGAATTCAACCCTCTTTTATACCGTTTATATGTATCAGCAATCCTTCGAATTCTATAATACTGGTTATGGGGCAGCCCTTGCTTGGGTAATGTTAGCGATTATTGCTTTAATCACATTTGTATTGTTTGCAACTAAAAAATTCTGGGTATATGATGAAGGAGTGTAATAAAAGATGACAGAAAGTAAAAAGTTTTCAAGAATAATTTATCATATATTAGTATGTGGATTTGGATTTGTAATGGTTTATCCATTACTTTGGATGGTTATGAGTTCTTTTAAAGAAACCAATACGATCTTTACAACAGCTGGTCAATTAATTCCTGAAAAATTTGTGTTGGATAACTATATAACAGGATGGAAGGGTTTTGGTAAAGTTGGCTTTGGCACCTTCTTTAAAAACTCCTTCTTTATTTCAGTTGTAGCTACTATTGGTACAGTTTTATCCTCTTCCCTTGTTGCTTATGGATTTGCCAGGACTAAGTTCCCAGGAAGAAGAATTTTGTTTGTTGCGATGTTACTATCCATGATGCTTCCTGCACAAGTGCTTATGATTCCACAATATTTATGGTATCAAAAGTTAGGATGGGTTGGCACATATCTTCCTTTGATTGTCCCCTACTATTTTGCTACTCAAGGATTTTTCGTGTATTTAATTATGAATTTCATAGATGGCATTCCAAGAGAATTAGATGAAGCGGCTAAGATAGATGGATGTTCCTTCTATGGAACCTTTGGAAGAATCATCTTTCCATTAATCGTTCCTGCGTTAATTACATCCAGTATTTTTTCTTTTATGTGGAGATGGGATGATTTTTTATCCGCATTACTGTATGTCAATGAATCTATAAAATACCCAGTCAGTTTGGCATTGAAGTTATTTTGCGATCCAGGGTCTTCCTCTGATTATGGTGCCATGTTTGCTATGGCTACCTTATCCGTTTTACCGGCAATTGTAATTTTTATTTGTTTGCAAAGATATTTAGTAGAAGGTATCAGTACATCAGGGTTAAAGGGATAATTCATTTTAGGCTCTTTATCAATAGTTAGGATGGAATCTGTTTCGATTCCATCCTAATTATTGGTAAAGAGCTATTTTAATGTAAAGGAAATGATTGTAATAACGAATATATACATTATTTTTGGAAATTATAAATATGGTTACAGGAGAGGACAGAAAACTTAAGAACCATTTATTTTATTAGGATTTAGATTCAGGATTTTGCTTTTTCATACTGCTTCGTTAAGAAGGAAAGTTTTGCTTAGATTCATAATTCTATATCTACTTTTTAGACAAAGAGCGTTTGAACTTAAACGAGAAGTATAGATAGTATAGTAAAAATATTAATAAATCTGGATTATTGATGTATAATAGAAACAATTGATTAAGGGAGTATACAAATTTTGTATACAAAATATACAAGGAATTATTGACATTGTTGTATACAAGTGATATACTTATATCGTTAACGTTACCAAGTAAATTCATGGAAAACAATAGTTAAGGAGGAAGGTATAAAATGAGAGGGTTAAAAAAGTTTATATCATTAATGTTAGTAGCAGTCATGGTATTATCGATTACTGCCTGTGGTAAAACTGGAGGTAACGCTGATACCAATACGGAGAACACCCAGGGATCTACAGCTGATCAGAATGCAGGATCTGATCAAACAGATGGACCAGTTACAATTAGATTTAGCTGGTGGGGTGGAGATTCAAGACACAAAGCTACAGAAGCAGCAGTCCAAGCTTTTATGAAGAAGTATCCAAACATCAAGGTTGAAATGGAATATGGCGCATGGGATGGATGGACTGAAAAAGTTGCTACTCAGTTAAGCAGCGGCACAGCACCAGACTTAATGCAAATTAACTGGAACTGGTTGTATCAGTTTTCATCCGATGGTTCTCAATTTGCAGATTTAAGAGAATTCAGTGATATTATTTCTTTAGATAATTATCCTGAAAACTTCTTAAAAGAAACAACTGTAGCTGATAAATTACAAGGTTTGCCAATTGGAACAACCGGAAAAGCTTTCTTCTGGAACAAATCAACATTTGACAAAGCAGGAATAGAAGTGCCTAAAACAATTGATGATCTAATGGCAGCAGGAGAAGTTTTCAAAACCAAATTAGGTGATGATTATTATCCATTGGCAATGTATGAATATGAAAGAATGATATTCATGCTCTACTATTTGCAATCCAAGTATGGAAAGCAATGGGTTGAAAATGGTCAACTTAATTATACAGTTGAAGAAGTAAAAGAAGGTTTAGATTGGATTAATTCCTTGGAAAAAGCTCATGTATTGCCTTCAATTGCTCAATTAAAAGGTGATGGAGCAAATATCTTAGAAAAGAATCCTAAATGGATTGATGGTCATTATGCTGGTTTCTATGAATGGGATTCTGCAGCGAACAAAATGAAAGAAGCTTTAGCAGGAGAACAAGAATTTATAGTTGGTGATTTTGTAACTGGTATTGGCGAACATGAAGCTGGACTCACAAAAATTTCCATGGTATTTGCAATCACAGAAACTTCAAAGCATAAAAAAGAAGCAGCAATGTTATTAGAATTCTTAACTTCTGATCCAGAAGGTGTAGAAATTATGTCCACAGAAAGAGGTATGTTAATTAATGAAGCTGCTAATAAAGTTTTACTTGATAAAGGTCTCTTAAGTGGATTAACCTACGAAGCTAACCAAAAAGTTTTAGAAGTGGCGAACTTCTCATTAGATCCAAACTTTGAAAACTCTGCATTAAAAGACAGTACTGGAGTATACTATGAAGTATTTGAAGGTATCAGTGGCGGAGCAGATACAGCAGAAATGGCACAGTATCTGGTAGATTCTATCAACGAAGTCAACGCAGCAAATCCTTATTAAAATTAAATAAATTCATTTGAATACAGGTCGCTTGGGTAACTTAGCGACCTGTATAATATATAAAATATAATGATGTGATTTGTTAAAGGAGTATAGGACATGAAATTTAAAGAGTATTTTGACCAGTATTTAAGAGATTTTGATAATTCTTCAAGACCCGTGTGGAATTATGAAGATGGGATTGTACTTTTGGGAGCACAATATCTTTATGAAGCGACAAAAGAACCTTTTTATAAGCAAGTTATTATTAATTTTATGGAACGTTATATAGATGAAGACGGAAATATCCGCTATTATGACCCTACAGAGTATAATGTTGACAAATTAACTAATGGCAGAGCGCTTTTCTTCTTATATAGAGAAACTAAAAATGAAAAGTATAAAAAAGCTTTAGATGTGCTGATGAATCAAATTAAAAGCCATCCAAGAACAAGCTTTGGGAGCTTTTGGCACAAGAAAATTTATCCTTATCAAGTATGGCTTGATGGATTGTATATGGCAATGCCTTTATATTTAGAATATGAAACTTTATTTAATAATAAAGAGAATTATAACGATATCATTGCGCAGTTTAAACACTGCAGACAATATCTTTTTAATGAAGAAAAGAAATTATACTATCATGCATACGATGAAAAGAAAGTTCAAATTTGGGCTGACAAAGAAACAGGACTTTCACCTAATTTCTGGCTGAGATCTGTTGGCTGGTTATTAATGGCGTTGGTTGATTGCTGTGATATTATTTCTGAAGAGGCTTTTGAACATTATAAAACTTTAGAAGGAATGTTTAAGGAAGCAATCAAGGGAATTTTGTTGTATCAAGATAAGGAAACCAAACTCTTCTATCAACTTATTGACTTGCCAGATGTGGAAGGAAATTATTTAGAAACTTCAGGAAGTGCTATGGTTGCTTATTCAATTTTAAAAGGATGCCGTCTTGGAATATTGCAGGAAGAAAAATACAGAGAAATTGGAGAAGGTATTTTAGAAGGACTTGAGAAGGAAAAATTAAAAATGGTTAACGGAAAATTAGAGTTAACAGATATGTGTGAAGTAGCAGGATTAGGCCCTAAAGATGAAAGAGATGGAAGTGTCGAATACTACTTGTCTGAGCCTATTGTATCTGATGAGAAAAAAGGTGTTGGAGCAGCTATGATGGCTTATAGCGAGTATTTAAAGCTAAAAGCCTTAGACATTAAATAGGAGGTTATTTTTAGTATGAAAAATTCACAAAACGTTGCTGCTGATGCTCAAGCAAATGCGATGATGGGTATAAAAGAACATAAAAAGCCTGGCCTAAAGAAATTTTTTAAAGAAAACAGTGGCTTTTTATATATACTGCCTTGGTTAATTGGCTTTATAGTATTTAAGTTTTTACCTTTTATGTCGTCATTATTTTATAGTTTCACAAATTATAACTTATTTAAACAAGGAATTGATTTTATTGGTTTAGATAATTATGAAAAAATCTTTAATACCCCTAAATTAGTAAAATCTTTTGTCGTTACTTTCAAATATGCATTTATGACTGTACCGCTTAAACTTGTTTTTGCACTATTTATTGCTTATTTACTTAACTTTAAGTTAAAGTTCATTAATGCTTTTAGAGTAGCTTATTATATCCCATCCATCCTTGGGGGATCCGTTGCAATAGCAGTACTATGGCAGTTTCTTTTCCAAAACAATGGACTTGTGAATACTGTTCTAGGCGTTTTTGGAGTAGAGCCAATTAACTGGCTTGGAAGCAGCAAATATGCATTATTTGTGGTTTCTTTGCTAAGGGTTTGGCAGTTCGGGTCAGCGATGGTTATTTTTCTTGCGGCCCTAAAAGGTGTGCCTAAAGATTTGTATGAAGCTGCATCCATTGACGGAGCAGGGAAATTTACACAGTTTATAAAAGTAACAATACCTTTAATAACACCAGTTATTTTCTATAATCTAGTAACACAATTAGTACAAGCATTCCAGGAATTCAATGGACCATACATGATTACCAGAGGAGGTCCTATGGGATCTACGACATTAATTTCTCTGTTAATTTATCAGAATGCCTTTAAATTGCAGGAAATGGGACTTGCCAGTGCAATGGCATGGCTGCTGTTTATAATCGTTGCTGGATTAACTGCAGTATCATTTATCAGCCAGAAGTACTGGGTATATTATGGTGATGAAGAGAGGTAAGGTATAGACTATGACAAGGAGACAAAAAGAAATACTCAATACCGTATTCAGATATGTTATAATATTGGGTGTTGGTATTATTATGATTTACCCTATGCTATGGATGCTGGGGGCATCATTTATGAAAAGCAACAGTGAAATCTTCGGCTCTATTAGTTTTATTCCAAAAAGTTTTACACTGGATGGTTATAAAAACGGATGGAACTCCACAACCTATTCGTTTGGACATTATATGCTTAACACATATAAATTTGTAATCCCAAAGGTAATTGGAACAGTAATATCTGCAACAATCACCGCATATGGATTTTCCAGATTTAATTTTATAGGTAAGAAATTCTGGTTTGGCGTTATGCTATCCACTTTATTCTTGCCACAGGTTGTTTTAAATGTACCTCAATTTATCTTGTTTAATCAATTGGGGTGGGTAGATTCATATCTTCCTTTAGTCGTTCCAAGCTTTTTGGCAGCGGATACTTACTTTGTATTTATGATTGTACAGTTTATGCGCAGTATTCCAAGAGAATTAGAAGAAGCTGCGGAAATAGATGGATGTAATTCTTTACAAAGACTCTATTATGTTGTAACACCAATGGTAAAACCAGCGGTAGTTTCTGCTGCACTCTTTCAATTCATGTGGTCATCCAATGACTTTATGGGACCTTTGATTTATCTTAACAGTGTAAAAAAATACACTGCTTCATTAGGCTTAAGAATGATGATGGACACAGAAGTCGGTTTTGATTGGAATAAAGTTCTTGCATTATCTGTAATTTCAATCATTCCATCTCTTATCGTATTCTTTGCAGCTCAAGATCAGTTTATTGAAGGGATTTCGGCAGGTAGCGTAAAAGGCTAAAAGGAGAAGGAACTATGAATTTCGATATCATTTTTAAAACGTCCAGAAAAATCTGTATAGAAATAAAGAATTATGGCATTTTTTACACAAATAAACCATATACTGTTCTCTTAAATGGAGAGCAGTATATGGTTTCTAACAAAGTGGTACAAACCATTAAAGGTTTAAAACCGGATACAGAATATACTCTGCAAATTGTCAATGAAGAAGGATCTTCTGAAGTAGTAAGATTTAAAACAGATTATGAATTTGTTACTTTAAATGTAAGGAAGTTTGGCGCAAAAGGTGACGGGATTAACGACGATACCATATGTATTCAAGCGGCAATTAATGCTTGCCCTAAAGATGGACGGGTATATATTCCAAAGGGAGTTTATCGTATATCTTCGTTATTCTTAAAGAGTGATATTACGATTGATATAGATGACGAAGCAGTTTTGTCTGCATTTACAGAAAGAGAAAAATTTCCGATTTTGCCTGGTTTAATAGAAAGCTATGATGAAACTTCTGAATACAATTTGGGAACCTGGGAAGGGAACCCGCTGGATATGTTTGCTTCCATTATCACAGGAATAAACGTCTCTAATGTTGTTATAACCGGTGGAGGAACCTTAGACGGTAATGCAAGTTTTGAAAATTGGTGGTATAAAGATGGAAGAGAAAAAACAGGTGGTGCTTTCAGACCACGCATGATTTTCCTTAACCATTGTGAGAATATTACGGTTCATGGCATTAAAGTTCAAAACAGTCCGGCGTGGAATTTGCATCCTTATTTCTCAAATAACACGAGATGGATTGATTTAACTGTCCTTAATCCAAAAGATTCCCCAAATACTGATGGAATGGACCCGGAATCTGTAAATGGTCTGGAAGTAGTTGGGGTTTATTTCTCCCTGGGGGATGACTGTATTGCAGTAAAATCAGGAAAATTCTACATGGGGCATAAATATAAGGTGCCATCACAGAATATTGAAATCAGGCAATGTTATATGTGCTATGGCCATGGTTCTGTTACCTTAGGTAGTGAAATGGCAGCAGGAGTAAAGAACTTAGTATGTAAACAATGTATTTTTGAAAATACAGATAGAGGTCTTAGAATAAAAACAAGACGGGGAAGAGGAAATGACGCAGTTATAGAGAATATTTTATTTGAAGATATTAAAATGGACGGCGTACTTACTCCATTTGTAGTGAATTCATTCTATTGGTGCTGTGACCCGGATGGCCGTTCTGAATACGTAAGATGTAAAGATCCATTGCCCGTCGATGAAAGAACACCGTTTATCAAGCAATTGGCATTTAAAAATATAGAAGCCCACAATGCCCATGTTGCTGCGTCATTTATCTATGGATTGCCGGAAGCAAAGATAGAAGAAGTTTCATTTGAAAATGTAAGTATTGATTTTGCAGAGAATCCCACTCCTGATTATCCTGCAATGATGGCAGATGTTGAGCCATGTACGAAAAAAGGTATCTACATCAATAATGTTAAAAAATTAATCCTAAAGAATGTTAAAGTCATTGGTGCTGAAGGAAAAGAAAGAGAAATCTTAAATGTTGACGAACTTATAGAAGAATAATTGGCAGCAGCCACACATACAAGGGGGATTCCCATGAAGTTAGCAGTAACTTGTACTGAGATGGACGTACGTAAAGGAGCACCTATTGTATTTAGAGGAAAACTTGAAGATTCTTTTAAAAAGATAAAAAATATTGGGTATGATGGGGTAGAGGTTCATATACATGATTCATCAGCAATTGATAGAAAAGAATTAAAAGCTTTGCTAAACCAATATGGATTAGAATTAACTTCTATAGGAACTGGTTCAGCCTATGGGAAAGAGGGGCTTTTTATAACCAGTGAAGATAAACAAATCCGGGACAGAGCCCTTGAATTTTTAAAGCAGCATATCATAACAGCCTCTGAGTATCATCATGCTGTTGTTATTATAGGATTGATTAAAGGTAAAGTATCCGATTGTAGCAGTAAAGCAATTTATGAGCGTAATTTGATAGAAAGTTTAAATCAATGTATTGAGATAGCTAAAAAGTACAATGTTGTTTTAGGGATAGAAGTGCTCAATAGATATGAAAGCGATTACCTTAATACTATTGATGAAGGCCTTGAACTTTTAGATAAAATTAACTCAGAACACCTCAAGCTTCATATCGATACATTTCATATGAATATCGAAGAAGCCAATATAGGAGAGGCTATTAGGAAAGCCAAAGATAAAATTTGTCATGTACATATTGCCGATAGTGACAGATGGTACGCAGGTCATGGCCATTATAATTTTATTGAAACGATAGAAGCCCTTCATGATATAGGCTATTCCCATGCTTTAGCCATTGAGAGCCTTAATTACCCTGATGCCAATGTTTCAGGAGAATACTCATATAATTATTTAAGAGGTATCATATATGAAAGAATCAAAAAATAGGTCACTAGTTGAAAAAGCTTATAAAATAATAAAAAATAAAATTTGCGATTTCGAATTATATCCTGGACAGCCTATTTCAGACCATATATTAAGCAAAGAATTAGCTATGAGCAGAACGCCCATAAGATCGGCTCTACAGAAGATATATGATGAGGGATTAGTTGAAATTAATCCTCAGGGTAAGGGATATGTTGTTACTGAAATTACAGATGAGAAAATAATAGAAGTTTTTGATGCCAGGGAATGTATAGAAGTGGCAGCTTTAAGTTTAGCGATGGACAGAGGAATACAACCATCTGATATAGAAGCACTTAATAACATTAACAATATAATGGAAGATTACAACAGAACAGATAAATTAAGGTTTCAATTTGAATATGATCAAAAATTTCATGATTTTTTAGTTGCTTTATCAGGAAATACGAAATTGATTAAGTTTCATTCGAGTTTATTTGCGGAGCTAACGCGAATGAGACTATTATCTTATTTAGAAAGGTCTTATCAAAAGAAAGCATATAATGATCATTCTAATATTATAAAGTATATTGCAGAAAATAATAAGGAAGCTGCGGTAGAAGCATTGAGAAATCATATTAGAACTTCTAAAAGAGATTATCGAGATCTAATCAATAATAAGATTTCTCTGGATGCCTATGGAATGCTAAGATTTTTAATGCAAACAACCCAGTAGCACTTAAGCCCTTCTATTGATAGAATAAGATCAATAGAAGGTTTTTTTAAAAATTCTATATATTTGCTTTAAAATATTTTATGATATTATATATTAAAGCATTAATGAATAAAACTAAAAGAAAGGATGATGGGGATGCTAGGTTTCGAGTATTTTACGCCTACAAAAGTATACTTCGGACGAGGAGTAGAAAAAAATGTTGGCAAAGAAATTAAAAAGAGGGGATACAAAAAGGTATTAATCCACTATGGTGGAGGAAGCATTAAAAAAGCAGGAATTTTTGATACGGTAATAAAAAGTCTAAACGATGAAGGAATCAGCTGGGTAGAACTGGGTGGCGTTGAGCCAAATCCTAAAATAGGACTCATCAGAGAAGGCATTAAGTTATGTCAAAATGAGAATGTTGATTTTATACTGGCAGTAGGGGGAGGCAGTGTAATTGATTCAGCAAAATCAATAGGATTAGGGTTAGCTCATAACAGGGATCCTTGGGATATGATTATCAATCGTATTGCCCCAGAAAAAAGTTTTCCAGTTGGCGTTGTGTTGACTCTGGCTGCTGCAGGTAGCGAGATGAGTAATTCTCATGTCGTAACCAATCCGGAAGGAAAACTAAAACGTTCTTTGAATCATGATTTGCTTAGACCTGTATTTGCATTTATGAATCCTGAACTTACTTATACTGTTTCTAAATTTCAAACAGGTTGTGGTATTGTTGATATAATGATGCATACTTTAGAGAGATATTTTACAAAAGATCAAGATACAGATTTAATCGATAGAATCTCTGAAGGATTATTGGTAGCTGTTAAAGAAGCAGGGAAAGTAGCTATAAAAGAACCTGATAATTATGAAGCAAGAGCAACACTTATGTGGGCATCCAGCCTTTCTCATAATGGGTTAACAGGAACGGGTAAAAATGCTTTCTTCCCAGTTCATAAAATGGAACATGAAGTCAGCGGAATGTTTGATCATGTAGCCCATGGAGCTGGATTATCAGTACTGTTTCCTGCATGGGCAAAATATGTATACAAGTATCATATAGATAAGTTTTGCAGATTTGCAGTAAATGTATGGAATGTAGAAATGAATTTTGAACATCCGGAGTATACAGCATTAGAAGGTATACATAGGATGGAAGAATATTTTAAATCCATTGATATGCCTGTTACCTTCAAAGAATTAGGCATAGGGGAAGACAGTTTTGAAGAAATGGCTGACAAATGTACGAATGGTGGGAAAGATCCGCTTAAATCCTATATTGATTTAGGTAAGGAAGAAATAATAGAAATATTTAAAATGGCGGTAGGAAACTAGAGAAGTTCAGTACGAGCAATTTAAAAGTGATAGGAGAGACAACAATGAATAGACAGATTACTTTGGGGGTAAGAGCCCATGACTTTCCAGAGAAAAATATAGAAGCATTGGCTGCTCATATAGAAGAAAAAGGGTATTCCTGCATTCAACTTGCTTTAGCTAAAGCTCTGCCTGATATTCATTCTGGTTTAGGCAGTATTACTCCTGGGTTAGCAAAATATATTAAAGAGACACTCTCACAACACAATCTTTCTATTGCTGTATTAGGATGTTATATTAATCCAATTCATCCTCAAGAGGGCGTTAGAAGACAATCTCTGGAAAGATTTAAAGAACACATCAGATTCGCCAGAGATTTTGGGTGTAGTATTGTAGGCACTGAAACAGGTTCTATGAATGAAGACTTTTCATATCATCCAGATACCCATAGTGAAGTGGGATTTAATTTACTTCTTAAAAGTGTAGCAGAGTTAGTAGAAGAAGCAGAAAAATTTGGAGTTTTTGTAGGAATCGAAGGGGTAACCAGTCATACTGTTTCTACTCCTAAAAAGATGAAAAGAGTATTAGATACCATTGCTTCTAATAATCTTCAAGTTATATTTGATCCAGTTAACTTACTTTCCATAGAGAATTATAAGAAGCAAGATGATATTATAAAAGAATCTTTTGAGTTATTTGGAGACAAGATTATTATTATCCATGCCAAAGACTTTATCATTGAGGATGGAAAAATGAAAACTGTAGAAACCGGCAAAGGTATGCTTAATTATGAATTACTTTTTAAGCTTCTAAAAGAACGTAAACCTTATATAGAAATTTTATTTGAAGATTCTAAGGCTGAAAATGCGGATGAAATAAGGCAGTTTGTATATAATATGTATGACAAATGCTAAATTGTAAAGTATATAAAGGAGGATGGGATGATGAATATGAATAGTGCAACAACTTTACATAATGGAGTAAAAATGCCATGGCTGGGTTTTGGAACATTTAAGATTACAGAAGAAGGACAAGTAGAAAAGGCTGTTTTAGAGGCTTTAAAAGTGGGCTACAGACATATCGATACTGCTGCTATTTACGGAAATGAAGAGGGTGTAGGAAAAGCGATAAAGGAAAGTGGTGTAAAAAGAGAAGAAATATTTTTAACCAGTAAAGTTTGGAATGGAGATCAAGGATATGATTCCACTTTAAAAGCTTTTGAAGCATCCTTAAAGAGATTGGGCACAGATTATTTGGACTTATATTTAATTCATTGGCCAAAGCCTCTTAACAAAGAGACATGGAGAGCGCTGGAAAAGCTTTATAAAGAAAAGAGAGTAAGAGCTATAGGTGTCAGCAATTTTAAAGTACACCACTTGGAAGAGCTCTTGGAATCTTGTGAAATTGTTCCAATGGTTAATCAAGTAGAATATCATCCACAGTTCCCGCAGACTGAAGTATTGGAATTTTGTAAGAAACATAATATTCAGCTGGAAGCATGGGGCCCCTTAATGCAGGGAAAAATTTTTGGTATTCCTCTTATGAAAGAACTATCAGAGAAGTACAATAAAACGATTTCACAAATTGCTTTAAGATGGGATATTCAAACAGGTGTAGTAACTATACCAAAGTCTGTTACTCCTGAAAGAATTAAAGAAAATGCGGATATTTTTGATTTTGAAATATCTCAGGAAGATATGGAAAGGATTTCAGAACTTAATACTGGAGAAAGAATTGGCCGTGATCCAGATGATGTTTATCAATTAAAAGAATAAAATTTATGCTATAATTTATTTGACGATTTTTTAGGAGGCTAAAATATGATATTTGGAAATTTAAAAAGTTGGGATCAAGAAAGTAAGATGTATCCAGAAATACTTCAAAAGGCAATACAGTTTTTAAAAGAAAATGATTTTACCAATATGGAAGCTAAAAAATATGAAATAGATGGAGACAGGCTTTTTGCAACGGTTATGGATAAGGAAACTGCTCCTAAAGAACAAAGAGCTCCTGAAGCCCATATGGCTTATGCAGATATTCAATTCATGGTATCTGGAAAAGAAGTCATAGGCTTTGCAAAAAAGACCGATGGATTGGTAGTTACAGAAGACAAACTACAAGAAAAAGATGTTATTAAATATACCAATGAAGTACCAAATGAAATAGATTTAAAACTTCTTCCAGGAGACTTTGCTATTTTCTTCCCAGAAGATATCCATAGACCACTTTGTGCTTTTGACGAACCAGGAAAAGTAAGAAAAGTTGTTGTAAAAATAAAGGTTTCTGAAATCTTTAAATAAGATATCAAAAATCAGGGCGAACAGATAATGTTCGCCTTTTTATTAGACATTTAGAGGAGCTATTGTTTTTAAAGCATAGTATTGTTCAAAAAGACTTTATTCAATATAATAGTCTAAAGTGATATTTTGAAGGAGGATACTTGTATATGGTTACGATAAAAGAGTTGGCAAACAGAGCGGGGGTATCTCCAACAACTGTATCCAATGTGCTGCATGGCAGAACCAACAAAGTTTCGCCGGAAACTTTAAAGAGAGTAGAACAAGTTATTAAAGAAGCAAATTACGTTTCAAATATGGGAGCCAGATTGTTAGCCAATAATGGTTCCAAGATTATTGGCGTTCTTATTAATTACGGCAGAGAGGATCTTAGCAGCCCTGTACAAGATCCTTTTT
>JAAYMW010000132.1 GCA_012521175.1 Candidatus Epulonipiscium sp. | reverse complement strand
TTGATGTCAACGGCTTAAAAATTACTCGTAAAGGTGGCAATGAGATGGTAATTTACTTTGGAGAAGAAGTAGAGGAAGCTTTACAAAACTATTTAGTAGAAAGATATAAAAAACAGCCAAAACCCGGTCATGAAGAGGCTCTGTTCTTATCCCTTCAAAATCAACGACTATCTGTTCGCTCTGTTCAAAACTTGGTTAAAAAATATGCTTCATTAGTGACTAAAATCAAAAAAATATCTCCTCATAAACTGAGGAGTACCTATGGAACCCATTTGTATCAGGAAACAGGTGATATTTACTTAGTAGCAGATGTATTAGGCCATAAAGATGTTAATACCACAAGAAAACACTACGCGCAAATTGACGACCAAAGAAGAAGGTCTGCTGCAAAAGCAGTAAAGTTAAGAAAAATATGACCTTTTAAGGAACAGATTTATAGACTGGAATAATAATTTTTTCTCCTGCATAAAGCCTGTCGGATTTCATATGGTTAAATTCCTTGATAGTACATACATATTGCTTAAGATTCTGATGACTTGGTTTATATTTTTTAGCGATATCCCAGAGAGTATCTCCTTTTTTAATATGGACTTCTTCATATTTTTGTATTGGACTCTTTCGAATAGGTTCTTTTCCAGTAGAACTATACATAATAGCTGAGATAAATTGAAATGCAGAAATAAAAAATATAAGTAATATTATGAAACGGTATTTTTTTAATGATTTCTTCTTTTGCATACAATAACCTCCGAACACTTGTTTGTAATTATTATATGCGAACACATATTCTATGTCAATATTTTTCTGATAGAAAAAGGAAAATTAGATTATGCTATCGAACATTAGTTTTGATATTTTATAGGGTATATGCTATAATAAATCATATTCTATAGCGAGGTGACTATATGAGTGCTAAAATTGGCGATAAACAACGTGAAATACTGGAATACTTAAAAAAAGAAATTAAAGCAAAAGGATACCCTCCTTCAGTTAGAGAAATATGTGATGCCGTGAATTTGAAATCTACTTCAACTGTTCATGGGCATCTCAATCGATTAGAAAAAAAAGGAATGATTCGCAGAGACCCCACAAAGCCAAGGGCTATTGAAATATTAGAGGATTCATTTTATGAAATACGTCATGAGTTGGTTAATGTTCCCATTGTAGGGAAAGTTACTGCTGGGCAACCTATTCTTGCAGTAGAAAATATAGAAGACTATTTCCCTCTTCCAGTGGAATACGTAAAAAACGATACCGTATATATGCTGCATGTCCATGGAGATAGTATGATTGAAGCAGGTATTTTTCATAACGATCTTGTTTTAGTTAGAAAACAAAGCAGTGCTGAAAATGGTGATATTGTTGTTGCTATGATTGAAGATTCTGCGACCGTAAAACGCTTTTTCAGGGAAAAAGATCATATCCGTTTACAGCCGGAAAATCCTGCTATGAATCCGATCATAGTACGAGATGTAACAATTCTTGGAAAGGTCATTGGCCTATTTAGGAAATTTTAATAAAAGTAATAGATATCTTAGGAGTTGACAGTATGAATAATGGATTTATTAGAATTGGAGGAGCCGTACCGAAGGTAACCGTTTGCGACTGTAAAAAAAACACAGATGAAATTATCCAGCTCATAGAAGAAGCTAAGAAAAATTTAGTTCAAGTACTGGTGTTCCCTGAATTATGTATTACCGGATATACCTGTGGAGATTTGTTTAGTCAAAAAATGCTTTTAGAAGAAGCTAAAAAAGCGTTGCAGCGGATTTTGGACTACTCTGTTCATCTGAATATGGTGATTGTAGTAGGAATGCCGATAGCTGCCGATGAGCAGCTTTTTAACTGTGCAGTACTGGTATTAAACGGAAAAATTTTAGGGGTTATACCTAAAACTTCTATTCCTAATCATGGTGAATTTTATGAACGAAGATGGTTTACATCTTCTTTAAGTAGAATTAGCAATGAAATAGAACTATGTAATCAAATTGTTCCGTTTGGAACGGATCTTTTATTTAAAAACAAAAATTATGAGGCTCTTTGTATTGGCGTTGAAATCTGTGAAGACCTTTGGACGCCTATTCCGCCCAGTTCTTTTCAATGTCTTTACGGAGCTTCCCTTATTTTAAATCTTTCTGCAAGTAATGAAGCAGTTGGAAAAAGTGAATACAGAAAGAATCTAATCAGTCAGCAGTCTGCACGATGTATGGTAGGATATGTCTATGTTTCTTCCGATTATGGAGAATCGACTACCGATTTAGTTTTCGGAGGCCATTCAATGATTTTTGAAAATGGTACACTGCTACAAGAGAGAAAACCTTTTTCCGACGATACGTCTCTAATATTTACTGAATTGGATTTGGAACGATTGGCTTTAGAACGAAGAAAATCGTCAAGTTTTATGAATCTTATTGGCAGTGCCATCATTGATTCAAAAAAATATAGAATCATTCCATTTGAATTATCTCCTCAAACAATTGATAGCTTAACAAGACACATAGATCCTCATCCTTTTGTTCCTTTCAATCGAGAGTCAAGAGAGCTTCGATGCCAGGAAATTTTTGCAATCCAAGTCAATGGACTTAGAAAGCGTATGGAACATACTGGGGCAAAAACTGCTGTCGTAGGAATCTCAGGAGGCTTGGATTCTACCCTTGCCCTGCTTGTTTGCACAGCCACCTTTGATAAATTAAATTTAGAACGTAAAAACATTCTTGGAATTACTATGCCTGGTTTTGGGACAACCGACAGAACCTATAATAACGCTCTTAATTTAATGAAGAATCTAGGCGTTACAATTCGAGAGATTCCAATTGCTGATGCCTGTATACAACATTTTAAAGATATTGGACATAATCCTTCTATTCATGATGCTACTTATGAAAATACTCAGGCAAGAGAAAGAACTCAAATTTTAATGGACATTGCCAATAAAGAAAACGGCCTGGTAATCGGAACAGGAGATCTTTCTGAATTGGCTCTTGGATGGGCTACCTATAATGGGGATCATATGTCTATGTATGGCGTCAATGGAAGTATTCCAAAGACTTTGGTACGAAGTTTAATTTCATGGATTGCCGACAGTAAAATGGATGGAAAGACTAAAGCTACCTTACTAGATATTTTAAATACTCCCGTAAGCCCCGAACTCCTTCCTCCTACGGAAGATGGAGAAATTCATCAGAAAACAGAAGATATCGTAGGACCTTATGAACTCCATGATTTCTTTTTATATTATGTCGTTCGTTTTGGTTTTACACCTTCTAAAATCGTGTTTTTAGCAGAACATGCTTTCAAAGGAAAATATGAACGTGAAATTATTTTAAAGTGGATAAAGATCTTCTATAGAAGATTTTTCTCACAACAATTTAAAAGGTCTTGTCTTCCTGATGGGCCTAAAGTCGGTTCGGTTTCCCTTTCCCCCAGAGGAGATTGGCGAATGCCAAGCGATGCTTCTGCAAGAATATGGTTAGATGAAATTGAAGAGATGATCAACAGCACAAAAAAATGAGAATGGACCTCCATTCTCATTTTTTTATATATGAAGTAGCCTTTGATCTACCATTTTTTGTACTGCCATCATAATGCCTATTTTGGCATGGTGCCAAGAGAGTCCTCCCTGTAAAAATACCGTATATGGTGGTTTAATAGATGCATCGGCACTGAGTTCAATGGATGAGCCTTGTACAAAGGCTCCGGCGGCCATAATGACAGGACAATCATATCCAGGCATGTCCCAAGGTTCCGGTACAACATAACTGTCCACAGGAGAACCTTTTTGAATCCCTTGACAAAAAGCAATAAGATTTTCAGGATTTTTCATTTGTATGGCTTGAATAATATCATATCTTTTTTCAGTAGATGTAGGCATAACATCAAAACCTAATTTTTCAAAAATTCTCGATGCAAAAACAGCTCCTTTTAAGCTTCCGGAGACCACTTGAGGTGCAAAGAAAAGCCCCTGCAATACAGGTTGATTTAATCCTAAAGTCGCTCCCACTTCTTTTCCTAAGCCGGGAGCTGTAAGACGCACCGCTGCATTTTCTACATATTCTTCTTTACCAACAATATAACCTCCGATTGGAGCAATCCCGCCTCCCGGATTTTTTATGAGGGAGCCTACAACAAGATCTGCACCTACCTCCGTTGGCTCCAAATAATCTACAAGCTCACCATAACAATTGTCTACCATACATATAATGTCGGAGCGGATGTTTTTAATGAATGCAATCAATTCTTTAATTTGCTCTACGGAAAGCGTTGGTCTCCATGTATACCCTTTAGAACGCTGTATGGTTACCAGCTTGGTTTTAGGTGTAATCGCTTTTTCAATCCCCTCGTAGTCAAATCCATCCTCTTTTAGTTCTACTTGTTTATAGATCACACCATACTCTTTAAGTGAACCTTTAGTCTCTCTAATCCCTATCACGCCTTCCAGGGTATCATAGGGTTTCCCAACTGGAGACAGCAATTCATCCCCTGGCCGTAAATTTCCAAATAGTGCTACTGTAAGTGCATGGGTGCCAGACATCAATTGAGGACGAACAAGCCCTGCTTCTGTTTTAAATACGTCGGCATAAATACTTTCAACCGTATCCCTTCCCAGATCGTTATAACCGTATCCCGTGGTTGCTGCAAAATGAATATCGCTGAGTTTATTCTTTTGCATGGCATGAAGTACTTTTAATTGATTGTATTCTGCTATAGAATCAATGTTTTTAAACTGGGATTCTATTTCCTTTTCGATAGTATTACAAAAATGAATAACCTTCGAACTAAGTCCAAATTTTTCTGATAGTATTTGCTCTATAAATTCTGCCATATTCTTAAGTCTCTCCTTTTTTAATTTCGAAGATATTCTAACATATATAATAAAAAAAGTATATACGATAAAAAGGACGTTTTCGTCCTTTTTATCGTATATACTGTATATTTATTCTTCACTTTTATCTTGATTATAATTAAAATAGATTGGCTTAGAAGGCACCACAGTAGAAATGGCATGTTTATAAATCATTTGTTGTTTTCCTTCACTATCTAATATAAGAATAAAGTTATCAAACCCTTTAACTAATCCTTTTAATTGAAACCCATTTGTTAAGAAAACTGTTACCATAATTTTTTCTTTGCGAACTTGATTCAAGAAAACGTCTTGAAGATTGATAGCTTTGCTCACCGTAATCCACTCCTCTTTAAATTTAAGTAATGTATGTATCTATATCCCTATTTTATATGATTATACCAATTTCTTCAATATGATTTATCATATTCATCACAATTTTCTCTACATCAAAATTCATTGCTTCAACATCAATCCAATAGGGATCTTCCTGTCTCCTAAACCATGTTAACTGCCTTTTGGCAAAATGCCTTGTATCTCTTTTTATAATATAGATGGCTTCTGAAAGAGATATTTTATCTTCAAAATATTGAACCAATTCTTTATATCCCAATCCTTGCATTGAAACAAGCTCAGGAGAATATCCTTTGTCCAAAAGGCTCTTCACTTCATCTACCAACCCTGCTTGAATCATCATATCTACCCGTTGATCAATTCTCTGATATAAAGTCTCCCTACTCATCGTTAAACAGAAAAATGCTGTATTGTAAGGGCTTTCTTTCGCTCTTTCTCTTTCATTATGCTGAGAAATGGGTTCATTGGTTTGATGATAAAATTCTAATGCACGAATCACTCTTTTTATATTATTGGGATGAATGGCAGCAGCAGAAACAGGGTCAACTTCTTCTAACATCTGATGCACATATGCGTTGCCTTCTCTTTTCGCCAATTCTTGCAGTCGATTGCGATATTCATTGTCTGTATTGGTTTCCATAAAATTAATATCGTAAACTACGGATTGAATATAAAATCCAGTTCCTCCTACTAATATAGGCAATTTATTTTTAGTGTAGATTTGAGTCATATATTCTTTTGCTTTTTGTTGAAAAATTGCTACGCTAAAATCATCGTTCGGATCAATTTCATCAATCATATAATGAGGAACCCCATCCATTTCTTCTTTTGTAGGTTTGGCAGTTCCAATATCCATATATTTATAGACCTGCATAGAATCTCCCGATATGATTTCTCCATGAATTCTCTTTGCCAACTCAATAGAGACTTTCGTTTTCCCTGAGGCAGTGGGTCCTGCAACAACAATTAATGGCTTTTTCATTGTTCCCTCCGTTTACTGAATTCTCTTAAACTTTTTTTCCAGTTCATATTGACTCATAGATATAATCGTTGGCCTTCCGTGGGGACATGTGTATGGATTTTCAAGGGTAAATAACTCTTCTATCAAAGCTCTGCTCTCTGCATGAGTTAATTTATCTTTTGCTTTTACAGCGCTTTTGCAGGAAAAAGTTGCAATGGTATTGAGTTTTAAATCATAGGCATTTTTAATATGTTCATCGTTTAAAAATGCATCTACTATATCTAAAAAAAATCCACTGTCCACAGGACCATCAAATAACATAGGTAGGGTGCGAATCACATAACTTAAATCACCAAACTCTTCAATTTCAAATCCAAACTCCGAAAACAATTGCCTATTGTCCTCTATAACTTCTTTTTCTTTAGGAGAAACGTTAATAACAAGAGGCTGAAGCAAAGTTTGAGAATGGATATTTCCTAATTTAAAATTGTTCATAAATTTTTCGTAAAGTATCCTTTCATGGGCTGCATGTTGATCGACAACATACATCATTCCCTCTTGTTCTACGATCCAATAAGTTTTAAAAATTTGACCTATAATCGTATAATTTCTTGAGATAGATTTTTGTTCTGATAAAGATTCTTTTGTTTCATGATTTGTATTGATAGATATATTTTCTTTAACCTTCATGTTTTCTTTTAAATGCGTAGTCGCTTTAGGAGTATAGCCATAATTAGAATTCTTTATATCCTTTGATATATCTTTTTTAAAATCTTTTGGGAGATCTTTTTTTATAATCGCCTCACTCAATGAAACATCTTTTTTTATCTCAAAGGGTTCCGGCAAACTTTCTTGGATTACTTCCACTTGAAACAACTTTTCTTTTTTAGGAGTCTCCCATGTCACCTTAGGAATTAAATCTTCTTGTTTTAAATTTTTTCGGATGGATTCTAAAACAAAACGATAAATTTCCTCCTCATCCTTAAATCGTACTTCCATTTTTGTTGGATGGACATTGACGTCAATTTTATTAGGATCTATATAAACATGAAGTACTACTACGGGAAACTTATTAATGGGAAGAAGGGTTTTATATGCTTCTTCCACGGCCGATTCTAAAATTTTACTTTTAATATACCGTCCATTGATATAAAAATTTTCGTATGATCTGTTGGCACGGTTCACCTCAGGTTTCCCAGTCAGTCCTATTATTTTTAAGTTATTATTTTCTTCTTCAATCGAAATCATCTTTTTCACGACTTCTTTTCCATATACATTGAAAACAGCATTCTTTAAATCATTGTTTCCTGAGGTATGAAATACAATCGAATTATTATTAATATATTTAAAAGATACCTCCGGATGTCCAAGAGCAGTTTTATAAACAATGTCACTAATATAAGAACCTTCTGTGGAGGGCTTTTTTAAAAATTTTTTTCTAGCAGGAATATTATAGAATAAATTTTTTACAATCAATGTAGTGCCTTCGGGACACCCAATTTCTTGTTCAGCTTTCAGTTGACCTCCATGAATTTCAACTCTTTTCCCTGTAATATCGCCAACAGCCTTTGTAATCATTTCTAGTTGGGAAACAGCTGCGATACTTGCCAGAGCCTCTCCTCTAAAACCAAGAGAATTGATGTGATTTAAGTCTTCCACCTTATAAATTTTACTGGTAGTATGTCTTAAAAAGGCCGTAGTCACTTCTTCTTTTGGAATTCCTAATCCATTATCGGTAATTCTGATAAGGGATATCCCCCCATCTTTAATCTCCACAGTAATTGCACTGGCCCGAGCATCTATCGAATTTTCTATTAGTTCTTTAACGACAGAAGCCGGTCTTTCAACCACTTCTCCTGCAGCAATTTTATTAATCGTATGCTCGTCCAATTTATGTATAGGATTCAAAAAATCACCTCGTTATATCAATGTCTTGGCTTTTTTAATAATATCATAGAGCTTCTGCATTGCTTCCATGGGTGTCATATTTAATACATCAACATTACCGATATCTTGGATAAACTCTTTTTGTGCAGCTGAAAACAAATCCAATTGCGTCGGAGTCGGAAGTGGATTTTGTGTTTTAACTGTCGAATCTTTTCTAGTAATACTTTTTGTATGTTTACTGATATCAGCTTCGTCTAATTCTGCCAAAATAAATTTAGCTCTGTCAATGACTTCATTAGGCAAACCGGCTAATTTTGCTACTTGAATACCATAACTATGGTCCGCTCCGCCGCGCTTTATCTTTCTTAGGAAGATGATAGTATCCCCTTTTTCCTTTACATCAATACAGTAATTCTTTACACCAGGTATTTTACCTTCTAACTCCGTGAGTTCATGATAGTGGGTAGCAAACAAGGTTTTAGCTCCTATTTTATTTTTATTACTGATATATTCTATAACTGCCCATGCAATACTTAATCCGTCGAATGTGCTGGTTCCTCTGCCGATTTCATCAAGAATTAAAAGACTTTTATGGGTTGCATTATGAAGTATATTGGCCACCTCGGACATTTCAACCATGAAAGTACTTTGACCAGAAGCCAAATCGTCAGAAGCTCCGACTCGTGTAAAAATTCTATCCACAATCCCTATTTCAGCGCTTTCAGCAGGAATAAAGCTTCCTATCTGAGCCATTAATACAATTAAAGCAACTTGTCTCATATAGGTAGATTTTCCTGCCATATTCGGTCCTGTAATAATAGCCAGCCTATTTTCATTCTCATCTAAATAAGTATCATTTGAAATAAATTGCTCCATTGGCATCATTTTTTCTACAACCGGATGTCTTCCCTTTACAATATGAATCGTATCATTTTCAGTAACAACAGGCTTTACATAATTCTGCTTTTCTGCTACATCTCCTAAAGACTGAAGTACATCAATCACAGCAATTTGTTTTGCTGTTTTTTGAATTCTTTCAACCTCTCTGCTAATATATTCTCTTACTTCAAGAAACAGTTGATACTCTAGGTCCATTACTTTTTCTTCAGCACCCAGAACAGTCTCTTCTAATTCTTTCAATTCAGGAGTAATATATCTTTCTGCATTTGCTAAAGTTTGTTTTCTTATGTATCTATCAGGCACAGAATCGAAATTTGATTTTGTTACCTCAATAAAGTAGCCGAAGACTTTATTGTATTTTATTTTTAAATTTTTAATTCCCGTTTTTTCTTTTTCTTCACTTTCCAGAGCTGCAATCCACTGCTTACCTTCTCTTTTAGCTTTCCTTAGTTTATCAACTTCCGGATGGTAGCCGTCTTTTATGATATCCCCCTCTTTGACAGATATCGGAGGTTCATCAATAATCGCTTGATCTATAAGCTGATGTATATCTTCTAATACGTCTAGTTTATTATAGATTTCTTTATGATAATCCACATTGCATTCGGATAATAATGTTTTAATATGGG
>JAAYMW010000131.1 GCA_012521175.1 Candidatus Epulonipiscium sp. | reverse complement strand
TAGCAAGTAAAGAATTTTATGCAGCTGGCGGAACTACAGAGTGCCTTAAGGCACAGCAGGTATCATGCCCTTACAGGGCTAAAGAAATACCACCAGCTAAGCTGGTGGATATTTATTTTGTTAAATGGATATTCGATGAATAATCACAGAATAATATGTTTGTTAGTTTTATACATATGTCAATGGGTTTCATAGTTAATGAAATATAAAAAATATATATCAATCGTTTGACATATGTATTTTGCAAATGTATAATAAGGAGTAATTAAAGAGTGAAAAGATTGCTTCTTTATTGGATTTTGTTTTATACGGTGATTTCAAAGATATAGTAAAAAGTTCCAGGGGGGATATTGTGAGAATGCAATTTAAACTTATTAGGAAGTTTTCGAAACTGTCTAATCGGATAGGTATATCACAAAGACTTATTATTGCTTTTATTATTTTAAGTGTCATTCCTTTAAGTCTTACGGCAACTTTTGCTTATAGAAATGCCCAGAACGCCTTGGAGAATGAGGTGGGTTTTTATTCTAAAAAAATGGTTGAACAAGTATCTTCAAATATTGATTTGAAAATGAAAGAAATAGAGAACATGTCCATGATGTTTGTGTCTAATATAGAATTCATTGAAACTCTGGAAGAAAATACATATGATAATTCTATGAAAAGATTGGAATCCCTTAAAACAATGCAGAAAAACTTGCATTCCATGATGTCTTCTAATAATTACATAAAGGGTATTTATATCTATTTAGACAATGGAGAAGTTATAGGTACTGGAAATGATTACACCAGGGGAAGTACTGACGGTATGGATGACGTTAGAAAACAATTTTTAGAAAGTGTTAAAAAGGATGATGTTAATACTGTTTGGCTTTCTGGATTTAACGATTCTTATGACTATATGTGCTTGTTAAGACCGGTTAGAAGTTTGAAAACCCTTGATCATATAGGGGTTTTAACCTTTTTTATCAGTGTTGATGAAATAAACTCCATTCTTCAAAACATAGGCTTGGAAAACGGAGCGGATATATTTCTGCTTAACCAAACCAGGAAAATCATTTCTCATTTAGATACCAAAAAAATTGGAACAGAATTGGCAGATGGATATTTAGATAAAGTATATGCATCAAATGAATCAGGCAGCTTTACAGATTCGGGATATCTTATTAGTTATACTACCAATAGTAGTGGGTGGAAGATTGTAACTAGAGAACGGGTTTCATCTCTTATGAGAGAGATTGAAATTGTTAAACAAAGTATCATAGGTATTGTGTTGATATGTGTTGTCATATCAATATTCGTAGGTATTGTTATATCTCTGAGTATCTCTAAGCCTTTAAAAAGCATTATGAAGTTTATGAGTAAAGCAGAGCAAGGGGATTTAACAGTAGTATCATCTATTCGCAGTAATGATGAAATAGGGAAGTTGTCTTATAGTTTCAACAAAATGATAGAGAATATTAGAAGATTAATTGCACAAGTGAATGAAGCGAGAGAAAATGTGGAAAGTAATACAAACATCATTAGAAATTCTTCTTTGCAATCTTCGGCAGCTGCAGCTCAAGTATCTGCTGCAGTTAACGAACTTGCCGAAGGTTCTACTGAACAGGCGAGACAAGCAGAAAGAACGAATTTGTTAATGGATAATCTCTCTAAGAATATTAACCATGTTGCTGCGAGAATAGAAGAGATTATGCAGAGAATACAACAAATGGAAATTGCGAGAGATTATGCGGCAAATATTATGAAAGCCCTTAATGAAAAAACTCAAAATGCTCTTCATTCGTCCAATAAAATTAATGAAGAAATAATGCATTTAGACAAAGAAACCAAAGAAGTGATCAAAGTTGTTAAGGCTATTGCAGGGATTAGCGAACAAACCAATCTCCTTGCCTTAAATGCAGCTATTGAAGCCGCCAGGGCGGGGGAAGCAGGGAAGGGTTTTGCGGTTGTAGCGGAAGAGATTCGTAAACTGGCGTTAGGAACTAAAGATGCTACAGGCATGATCACAGGAATTATTGATCATATCCAATCCAAGACGGAAAATACAGTTTCTATCGTCAGAAAGTCCGATAAGATATTCGAAGAACAGAGGAATATTGTTTTTGAAACAAACCATGCCTTTGCTCAAATGGCAGAATGTATGCAAACCATTATTAAACAGATAGAAGATATAAGCAGTAAAATAGAAAATATTGAGGAGCAAAAAGAAAAAGCAGTCAGTTCCATAGCTCAAATTGCGGCCATCACCGAGGAAAATGCGGCTTCTATTGAGGAAGTTACTGCTACCAGCCAGGAACAGGCAAGTTCTGCAGAAGAATTAGCTGTATTGGCTCGAAATTTAACAGAAGTAACCAGTAGACTAAAGGTGTCCATGCTTCAGTTTAAAATCTGAATACACTAGAGGATTATAACAATCGTCTTTGATTTCTGGATTTGAGTATAAAAGACGATTGTTTTATTTTTACTCTTATATAAAATATATAAATGTCAATCGTTAACACAAAATAAAAATTATAAAAATTTTATATCAAACGGTTGACATGCATAAAAAGTGTTTGTATAATTAAATTGCAATTAAGATTTCCTTAAAAATTGGAAATCAAATTTTAAAAAATATATGGAGGGGTAAATATGAAAGGATTTAAGCGTTTGTCATTAATTATGGCTTTTGTACTTATGATTGGAGTACTGGCTGGATGTGGTTCCAAGAATACCGCAAGCACATCTGAACAGGAACTGGCTTCAGGGAATAAGCAATCAGATTCTTCATCTGCATCAGACACAAATAAGGTAATTGAAATTACAATGCTTAATTCAAAAGGTGAAATACAAGCTCAATTAGAAGAAGCTGCAAAAGCTTTTACTGAAGAAAATCCAAATATTAAACTGGACATAGTTGTAGCTGAAGCAGGTCAGTCACCTTTTGAAAAGATATCCGTTATGTATGCTGCTGGAAATGCTCCTGCATTGGCAATGTTAGACCCAGTGGATATCCCCAACTTAGCTGATAAATTTTTAGACCTTAGCAATGAGAAATGGATTGCTGATGCTGCAAATAACAGCCTGGACAATGTTACTCTTGACGGAAAAGTAATGGCTTTCCCATTTGCAGTTGAAGGTGCAGGTTTTATATATAACAAAGCGATTTTAGATCAAGCTGGTGTTGACCCAACAGCTATAAAGACAACTAAAGATTTAGAAGATGCCTTTAATAAAGTAAAAGCTGCAGGATTTGAAGCATTAGCAATTTCCCCAATGGATTGGTCCTTGGCTGGTCACTTCTTACCAATATCTTATGCTACACAATCCAGTAATTTTGCGGATGTTAATAAATTCTTAAATAACTTAAAAGCAGGTAGTGTAGACTTAAAAGCTAACAAGCCTTTTAACGGTTTAATGGACACCTTTGATATGATGAAACAATACAATATGTATAAAAACGATCCTTTGGCAGCTACATATGAAAGTAACCAACAAGCTATGGGTTCAGGAGAAGTAGGATTCTGGTTCATGGGTAACTGGACATGGCCTCAAATTTATGAATTTGCTCAAGTTAATGAAGGATTTGGATTTATGCCAGTACCAATCAGCAATAATCCAGATGACTACGGTAATACAGGTATTCCTGTTGGTGTAACCAAATACATAGGAATTGATAAAGTCAATAACAGCGAAGAACAACAGGCTGCTGCAAAACAATTTTTAGAATGGTTGGTATACAGTGAAAAAGGTCAGGATATGATCGTAAACAAAGCCAATATCATTCCCGCATTTAACAATATTACTTTAGAACCACAAGATCCTCTGGCAAAATCTATAAAAGAATATATGGCAAGTGGAAAAACGATTCAATTTATGACAACCATGCCAGCAGATCATTGGGCTGAAGTAGGGGCTTCAATGCAAAAATATTTATCAGATATGATTGATAGAAATACTTTAATTGAAGAAATAGAAACATATTGGAAAAATGCAAAATAACATATTGCAGATTTAAATTTTAATAATGGATAAGCAGCACTGCTTATCCATTATTAAATATTCACTAAATAAGGGTTGACTGGAGGGGTGTTGGTATGAACAGGGAAAAAAGTTTTATAAAAAAACTAAGTACATACTTAGTGTTTGCAGGGCCGGCTACCTTTGCTTTTATCACAGTAATTATTTTACCTTTCCTATTTGGTATATATTTGACTTTTACTGATTGGAATGGTATTTCATCCACCCATTCATTTATTGGGTTTAAAAATTATTTATCAGTATTTCAAGATAAAACCTTTTTTAATTCTTTTTTATTAACGATTAAATATGTGTTCTTTACCGTAATACTCACCAATATCGTTGCGTTTTTATTGGCTTTTATTTTAACCAGTGGGGTTAAAGGACAAAATCTGTTTAGAAGTGGGTTCTTTACACCCAATCTTATTGGAGGAGTGTTATTAGGATACATATGGCAGTTCATTTTCTCGAATGTATTAGTATACATAGGAAATAATTTTAATCTGCCTATTTTTTCATCTTCATGGCTTTCTAATCCAGACAAAGCATTTTGGGCTATGGTTATTGTAGGGGTTTGGCAGTATTCAGGGTATATGATGATAATATATATTTCAGGGCTAATGAATGTTCCAAAAGATATTATAGAAGCTGCAAGTATAGATGGAGCTGGAGGTTTTAGAAGGCTGATCAATGTTACTTTACCGATGATGGTTCCTTCTTTTACAGTGTGTATATTCTTGTCTTTACAAAGGACATTTATGGTTTATGATGTGAACCTGGCTTTAACTAAAGGCGGTCCATTTAAGAGCACAGAATTGATATCCATGACAGTGTACAATAAGGCATTCTTGTCTCAAGACTATGGGGTTGGGCAGGCTCAAGCGTTTTTCTTATTCTTAATCGTTGCGACAATAACTTTAGTTCAAGTATATTTCAGTAAAAAGATGGAGGTGGAAGCATAGTATGAAGAATAAAAAGCTTATTTTAAATATTATTAAAACATTGGCTTTAAGTATTGTTTTGATATTGTACATTATACCTTTTGTATTGGTATTGATTAATTCTTTTAAGACCAGAGTTCAAATTGTTTCCAATCCTTTAAAACTTCCGGAGAGTTATAGTTTAAGCAACTACTTAGAAGCATTTACAAAAATGAATTATTCTCATGCTTTTGTGAATTCACTTATTATAACCGTATTCAGTGTAATATTTATTGTTGTGTTTTCTTCAATGACAGCCCATCTATTGGTTAGAAAGAAATGGGTGTTCAATAAAATCATTTTCTTTGTATTCGTATTGTCGATGATTATTCCTTTTCAAGGCATCATGATACCATTGGTAAGTATATATGGTTCCATTGGCATGTTAAACAGCAAATGGTCTCTTATCTACATGTATATTGGCTTTGGTGTCTCTCTGGCAGTATTTATGTATCATGGTTTCATAAAGAGTATTCCTGTAGAACTTGAAGAAGCTGCAATGATAGACGGCTGTGGATTAATGCAGACCTTCTGGAAAATAGTATTTCCACTGCTTATGCCTACAACTATGACAATCATGATATTAGACGTACTATGGATATGGAATGACTTTTTGCTTCCTTCATTAATTTTGATTGAACCAACTCAAAGAACGCTTCCACTCTCCACGTACTATTTTTATGGTACATATACCGTTAACTATGGATTGGCTATGGCTGGCTTAATTATAACCATTTTACCAGTTATACTATTTTATTTGTTTACGCAAAAACACATTATCAATGGTGTATTGCAGGGTTCAATAAAGTAGACATAAGGAATGATGAGAAGGGGATTTTATTACATGCTGCCAGGTTCACATGACAGAAAAAATCGTGGACAGATTCTTCTTTACTAAAGATTTCTTTAATTGGGAATTCGTAGAAACGGTAGTATCCTATTGTAAAAAGGATAAATTATTTAAATTAAATGGAGATAAATCTGGTATAGGCCCTAAAGGTGAAAGAAAAACAAAGATTGATTTAATCAATAATCAATTATCGCTTAGAATTTTCGTAAATAAATCTTCTAAAGAGATATTTATTAATCATGGGGAAAAAGTGATGAGCGGGTGTATTTACCCTGGGGAAGATGCTGTTTATATAAAAGCTTTTTCAAGTGGAGGGAGTACTACATTATCTCTTGAAATAAGGTATATCGTATTATAATTGTGAGAAAAAGCTGTGAAGAAATGAGTGAGCTATATTTTAAAGTATTAAGTATAGCTTATTCTTATACGATAGATGTTAAACGATTGACATGTATTGGATAAATAGATGTAAAGGCAGGTGTAGTAATGTTTAAGTTTAACGAAACCATTGATTTTCCAGATAGAGAAAATGATGTTTTAGCAGCAGGTGAACTCTTAATAGATATGATAACCTCTGAGTATTGTGATGATTTTACTTGCGATAGTTTTAAAAAATTTTTTGGAGGTTCTCCAGCCAATATTGCAATGAATACAAAAAGACTGGGTATTCATTCAATAGTTGTATCTGCTGTTGGAAATGATGGCTTTGGAAGATTTTTAATCAATCATTTAGAAAAGGCGGGAATTGATAGCAGTTGTGTTGAGAAGACCAAGTTTTCAACCAGTTTAGTTGTCGTATCGAAGAGTAAAAATCGACCGGTTCCCATTTTTTATAGAGAAGCAGATTATCATTTAGAATATAGAGAAAAGCTAGAACAGACTGTAAAAAATTCGAAGATATTGCATTTTTCCTGTTGGCCAATTTCAAAACAACCTTCAAGAAATACCATTGAAAAAATGATTGAAGTGGCAAGAGAGAATAAGGTCCTGATTTGCTTTGATCCCAATTATCATCCAATGATATGGGATAAGGAAGAAGATGGTACAGAATATGTAAAATCGATTATCCACAAGGTTGACATCATCAAACCTTCTGAGGATGATGCCGAGCGGTTGTTTGGAAAAGATAGTCCCAGAAATCAAATTGACAAATATTTAGACTTAGGTGCCAAGCTGGTGATTATGACTCTTGGTGATGAAGGAGCCATTGTTTCCAATGGACAAGAGACAATAAAATTTTATACATTGGCTACGGAAGTCGTTGACACCACAGGGGCAGGGGATGCTTTCTGGTCAGGATTTTATGCAGGGATTGTAAAAGGTTATACCATCAGGGAAGCTTTAGATTTGGGCTTTGCCGTCAGTGCGTATAAACTAAAATACCTGGGGGCTGTTGTTGAATTGCCTAAGATTGAAGAGATAAAAAGGATGTATAAACTATAATTCTGCTTAAAAGGAGGGTATTAGTATGGCATTAAAAAATAAAGTTCAGCTTATTACATATCCGGATTCCCTTGGAGGCGATTTGCAAACGCTTTATGAGGTGCTTTTAAAATATTTCTCTGATATTTTTGAAGGGGGAGTTCATGTCTTACCCCCATTTCCTTCTTCGGGTGACAGGGGATTTGCTCCGCTGACTTACTTTGAAATAGAACCTAAGTTTGGAACATGGAACGATATTAGAAAAATTGGAGAAAAGTTTGATGTTCTATTAGATTTGATGGTGAATCATATTTCCAATAAATCGGTGTATTTTCAAGATTTCTTGAAGAAAGGGAGGGAGTCGGAATATGCTGATTTATTTATTACTCTAGATAAAATTTGGGAAGATGGAATTCCAGTGCAAGAGGATATTAATAAAATGTTTCTTAGGAGGCAGGTACCTTATTCTACTTTTACCATAGAAAGTACCGGGAAGGCAGAAAAGGTTTGGACCACTTTTGGAAAGAGCGATCCATCAGAGCAAATTGACTTAGACATAAAATCTGAAAAGACAAAACAGCTTTTAACTGATTTCTTTACAAATTTCAGCAAAAATAATGTAAAGATAGTCAGGTTGGATGCTGTTGGCTATGTTGTAAAAAAGCTTGGAACAAGCTGTTTTTTTGTGGAACCGGAAATCTATGAATTCCTGAATTGGATTAAAGAAATGGCAGATGCTCTGGGAATCGAATTACTGCCGGTAGTTCACGCTCACTATTTGACGCAATATAAATTGGCGAAGAGGGGTTTCTGGATTTATGATTTTATTCTTCCCTACACCATATTGGAAACTCTCATCCTTAAATCCAGTAAAAGACTTTGCAAATATCTTAAGAATCGTCCTGAGCATCAATTTACAATGCTGGATTGCCACGACGGAATACCTGTTAAACCGGATCTTGATGATTTGCTTAATTCAAGTGATGCAAGGAAAGTAGTAAATCTATGTGTTGAAAGAGGCGCCGAACTAAGTCTTATTCTATCCGAAGAACATAAAGATAAAGATGGTTTTGATGTTCACCAAATAGATTGTACATATTATTCTGCTCTTAACTGCGATGATGATGCTTATTTAGCAGCGAGAGCGATACAATTTTTTGCACCAGGAATTCCTCAAGTCTATTATGTGGGTCTGTTAGCGGGAGAAAATGACTATGAAAGTTTCAAAGAGACCGGGGAGAAAAGGGCATTGAACAGACATAATTATACCCTTGAAGAGATTGAACAGTCCATGCAAAAAGAGGTCGTACAAAGACTCCTGAAGCTAATAAAATTCAGAAATGAATATCCTGCTTTTAATGGGGACTTTAACGTCATAGATTGCCCTGATAACGAAATTCGGCTCAGCTGGAAGAAGGATAATAAATATTGTACATTGTTTATAGATTTGGAAACAAATCAATCCAGAATAGATTATGTTAATGATGATGGAGAAGTCCTTAAATACATTATTTAAATGATTCGGTAAAAGGCATCTTGAAATACCTGGCTTTAGATAAGTCTGATAACATAGACAATTTCATATCCTTATGATAAAATTAACCATAGTTACTAAGTTTGTTTAAAGGATGATTTGAATTATGGCGACAATAAAAGACGTAGCAAAATTGGCAGGAGTTACCGTAACAACGGTTTCGAGAGTATTAAATAACAGAGGATATATTAGTGATGCCACAAGAAAGAAAGTTTATGACGCTATGAAAGAATTGGACTATCAGCCGAATGAGCTTGCCCGTTCATTGTATAGGAGGAAATCTAATATAATCGGATTGATTCTTCCTAATGTATCCCATCCGTTTTTTGCTGAGTTAACGAGTTACATAGAGTCTTATGCTTATGAAGCAGGATACAAAGTTTTAATCTGCAATTCATACCAGGACAAAGTTAAAGAAAAAGATTACGTAGAAATGTTAAAAAGAAACCAAGTAGATGGGATCATCATGGGAAGCCATACCATAGATACTTCAGATTATCTTTCTCCCTCATTCCCCATTGTGGCGTTAGATAGATATTTGTCGAACAATATACCTTTTGTAACATCTGATAACTATAATGGAGGGTTTCTTGCTACCAATCTTCTCATAGATAAAGGGTGCAAGAAGATTGCACATATAAGCGGACCTTTAGAAATTAACACCCCGGCAAACAAAAGATATCAAGCTTTTGTAGATGTTGCATCCAGCAGAAATGTGGAGTATATTGTGCAGGAAGCAAAATTAGATATTTTTAACAGCTACAAAAAGCTGATATATAGTCTTTTCATAGATCATCCGGACATAGATGGTATTTTTGCCAGCAGCGACATGATTGCAACTGCTGCCATTCATGTTGCAAATGAAGTGGGGAAAGAAATACCTAAGGATATAAAAATTATAGGATATGATGATATTAGCTTTGCTTCTTTTGTAGTTCCGCCTTTAACCACAATACAGCAGCCCATCAAAGAAATGGGAGAATTAGCTGTAAAAGTTTTAATCGATCAAATTGAAGGTAAGCAGGTAGAACTAGAAAACATTTTACCTATCAGTTTAGTTGAGCGAAAAACAACATAAGCACATAATCAAACCGATTATGTGCTTTTTTTATTATTATCATCTATCATAAATTGATTGGTTTGTCCCATTTTATAAGCCAGTTTAATCATTTCTTTTTCTTCAGGGCTTAGCTTCTTATTAAACATCTTTTCAAACTGAAGAAATAAACTTCTTTTGTCTAGGCGCTTCTTATTTTTAGGTTGAATAACCTTTTTCACTGTGGAGAGTGTTGAGTAGTTATATGTTTCAAGTTTGATATCTCTAAAATACAATTGTTTAAAGATTTCAGCAGTGTATGCGGCATCATAAAGGGCATTATGGAATTCATTATCAAGTGGGATATTTAGCAATTCTACAGCATTTCTAAGACCTATGCTACTGCCGTTTGGATTGTTTAAATGCAAAGCAGCTATGGACTGAACATCGATATATTTTTGAGGCAATCGTTTTTTATGAAGATGATGGTATAAGGCATTTCTGTATAATTCTTTTAAATCCACAGTCCCCCATACACAAAATACATCGTATTCGCTGTCAATAAATTTTAGAAAATTTTTATATACTTCAGGAAAACCTGGAGCATGGGTTAAGTCCTCATTTGAAATTTTGGTTATATCCTTAACAAAAGGATGCAGACGTTTATAGATTTTGGGCTTAATTAAAGAATGAAAACACTCTACTGTTTCCAGAGATTCATTTAATTTGACAGCCCCTATTTCTATGATTTCAAAGGGACATTTAGGATTGCTAACCGGTTTTCCTGTTTTTTTAAAATCATGACCTTGATTAAACTCTAGATCGAATATTATAAAATACATTTGTATGGCTCCTCAACAATTAGTTGTTTTTTTGAAAACTGTTTATAAAGAAAAAAGGAATGCCTGCAATAATCCACATACAAATCAATGTATATTGTATGAAGTAGGAAAGATTATTAGAAGGCAAAATGGCTTTTAGTCCATATTTTATAAGGACTAAAATCATAATACCTAAAATCCAATGGATAACCCTTCTTATAAAATTTCCTTGAATTTTAAAGTTAATATATTTCGTTTCTATTAAATAACCAAACAATAATCCTATTATGCATCCAAACATTTTGATTTCATTCACACCGCGAACCCAAATAATGATGAGGGCTAAAGGAATGAAAAGAAGAACAAAAATTAAAGACTTTTTGGTTCTTTCTGCATAGTTCATTGTAGAATTCAAAATAACAAACCATATTAAAGAGAAAACAATTCCACCAATCACATCTACAGGCCAATGTACGCCTAAATACAATCTGGATAATCCTACAAGAATAATCATTATAGTTCCTAATACATACATCCATTTTTTATGTATGTAATTCATAACCATCATCCAGAATCCTGAAGCTGCTTGAGTGTGACCACTTGGAAAAGAATACCCAGTGGCAGTTTCTAAACGAATAGATATAATACCTATTTCTCCGATAGGTCTTGCTGTATGAAAGAAGCTTTTAAGCCCTGAATTAAATATAACATTGCTCAGTAAGAAGAATCCAAGTCTATAACCAAAGTCTTTATGGATACAGCAATATATAAAACTAAAAATTAAAACTAAGAAAATTTCTTCTCCGGTTAGAGTAATGATTTCAAACAACTTATCCAGAAAATCAGATCGAAAAGATTGAATATATTTTATGATTTCAAGTTGAATTTCCATTTTTTGCACCTCGTGAAAAGATTACTATAATCATTATAACATAAAACCGCTCGATGAATTCGAGCGGTTATTATAGGAATCATTTTAGAATGAAATTGAGTTGTTTTAGTTATAGAGTTTGTGCATAGGTTTGTTCTACTTTTTCCAAGAAAGGAGCAAAAGTTTCATTGGAAAATTGAATGCCTTCATTAGAATGATATAGAGGAATAGTGCTATTGTTTACATAATAATACAAAGATGAAACCCCTGTACTCGGAACATAGACATAAACAAGATCACCCACTAATTTTTGAGTAGCAGCTCGTTCTTTTTCTATTCTCAGATAAGGAATAAATTCTTCCGGAACCATGCTTTCATCAGGAAACATTTGTTGAGGAATGTCAGAAACGACGGCATCACTTTCAACGATGGATTGAATCATTTTATCTAAAGAAACATTGGTTTTATTGTTTACTTTACCAGAAGCGTGATTATATCCGGCAAAACCAGATAATATTACAAATAATCCTACAAATAACCAAATAAATCTTTTACCATTGTTTTCATTCATTGTTTAGACCTCCATATTCTTTTGTTGTTTTCAATAAGTCTCATAAGCAGTAGTATAGCAGTTTTACATTTTAAATGCAATTCTCTTATATATATTTTTTGTATTTCTTTCAATACAATTACAAAAACAACTTGAAATAATTTACAATAATTGGTATTATATTTATAATTTTACATCACAAAACTTATAGGAGGACTTGGAATGAAAACAAAAAAATTATTATTCATGTGCCTTTATAAAGCATTTATAATTTTTATTATTGTTTTATTCCCCTTATTTATCGGTCCTAATGTTCTTATTGTTTATGGGGAGGAAACGAATTCACCTCTTATAGAAGAAGCTAATGAAGAAACTATTAAAGAAGAAATTTATGAGTTGGAAATAGAAAAGGCGGAAAAAGTTAAAGAGCAGGAAGCATCAGAGGAGGAAGAAGAAATATATCCGACAGAAGTGACTTTAGAAGAATGTATCAAGAAATTTATTGAAATTATTTATCCTAAAGAAGAAAATATGCTTTCTGAGGATGATTATATCATTTTTGGAGAAAATCATGGTTACCTAAAAGGCATTCCTAATAGAAATAAAGATCAACTGCTTACAAGAAGGAATTTAGCAAGAATCCTATGTAATGTATTAAACATTCAGCCGATTTATTCGAAAGATTCCCTTTTTAGTGATATTAAAGGTCAATTGAATGAGGAATACATAAAAGCAGCCTACGCAGAATATTTGATGGACGGAATCAATTCATCAGATTTTGCCCCGAACAGTACGGTTCAAAGAGAAGAGTTTGAAAAGATTTTAGAGAATATTAAAAGCTATAAAGAAAACTCAAAGGCGTATAAAGAAAAAATGAAATCTCAATTCGGTAATGAGAAAGCAGAAAAAATTAAAAAGCTCTTATCTATGAGTACGTATAAAAGTGCAGCGAAAAAAATAGAATCTGGGACCTTTATGGGGATTTTAAAAAAAGGGAAGGCAAAAACCTTTATTAATGGCTATGAGATACCTTCCTTTACATATAATGATTCTACAGTAATTCTTTTATCAGATTTAAAATACTATGGCTTTAATTTAGAGTGGGATGATGAACTGAAAACAATTTTTCTACATAGAGTTGATGATAAGAACATAACAGGCCTTTCAACAGAAGAAATAAAGCAAAAAGAAGAGAGCTTAATCAATAAAGAAGTTGTATATACGAATATATCCGTATACGCAGGAAAGAGAAGAATTCCCTGCTATAGTGTAAACAATTCTTCAATCATATACATTAACGATTTATCCCTCTTTGGAACGGTTGCTTGGGATGGAGAACGAAAAGAAGTAGATGTGGCTTTAAACAGCTATATGTTTAAAGATGAATTAAATGTCAGGGTGTTAGGAAATAAAATCATGAATTATAATGATGCTGCAATTGATGTGGAAATCGTTCATCTTTGGTATGAAGAAAAAAATAAAGCTTTCACAACTGAGGAAGATATTTTCTACGGAATTCCCAGGAATGGTTATGAAACCATTCATTTAGAAAAATATGCATCGTACGAGAATAAAATTTACTTTGGAACCGTCATTAAAAAGACAAATTTAACATTAAACCCTTTATATGAAAAAGATATAAACTACTATAAATCTCAAAAAGTGATTGATTATGTTTGCGGTGTGGTAAAAGACTCGGATGAGTATCTTTTTTCTCTGGTAAAACCCTCAATCATCATTGGTACAATGAAATGGTCGGCAGGAGGATTTAATAAAGGAGAAAAAGTAGAAATCTTATACGGTGAAGACGGAAGCTGGTATCAATGTAAAAGTGTATCTACAGAAAAAACAGGAAGAATACCTTGGGGTTCTGTTTCTATACCTCCGGATCCCCCGACCAATAAAAATCAAATGACCAAAGAACAGCTGGAAGCCTATGTGAACAAAAAAGGCTTTACAAGCCAAACCAATTATTTTGTATGGACAGATTTAGACAGACAGATGACCCATGTATTTAAAAAAGAAAACGGAAGTTGGAAACTTATCCGCAGTATGCTTTGTTCTACGGGGCGCAACATTACACCAACTCCGAGAGGTTTCTTTACCATCAAAGAACGGGGGGCATATTTTGGCAAAGGATACATGTGCAAAAATTGGGTTCAAATTTGGGGAGACTATTTATACCACTCGGTGCTTATGGATGTAACAGGTACTTACGTTTTAGAAACCAATGTTTTAGGCAAAAGAGCTTCTCATGGGTGCATAAGATTTTCTCTTGAAAACAGTAAATGGTTTTACGATACTATCCCAAGGCATACAACGGTATGGATTAATTAGTCTTCTTTCTTGCGAGATTTGTAAGTTTTTTAGAAATTTTGATACTATTATATATTTCTTGGTATTGTATTGAATCCAATTCTTCAATATAATTTTTGATATATTTTTTTGTGCTGATTCCATTAGATAGCACAAAATCTACGGCTTTGTTATAGGCGATGGCAGCTTTTATTGGAGACGAATAAACCCCTATGGTCCAGGCGCCATGAATATTAATTCTGGCGACATATACCAATTTGTTTCTCCTGAATTCTTTGCATACGCCGTGATAGGGGTTTATGATTTCTATATTATAATGCCGGTAGTCATGCTCATCTCCGTTTTTAAAGCGATAATCCCTGCCTTTAACAGAGAAGTTTCTGATGCCATAGCGGTTTAAGATATTTTGTTGGAGTCCGTAGTCATTCACATAAAAATATCCATTTTTTCTGTGAATTTTATGAGCAGCATAGTAGAATAAGTCATCTGCATCAAATTTTAGTTCTGTTTGAGGATCTAAATAATAAGAGAAATAATATTGATGAAGGTAAATAGGATTTCCGAAATAATACCCATTATCCCTAAAGTTATGTAGAATGACCCATTTCTCAAAAGAAAGAACATTATCCCTGGAATAGTCGAAAAGAGTTGTGGCTTTGTTAAACAATACTTCATAGGCTTCTAAATAAGCCTTATGGGCAGACATTGGTGTTTCAAAACTTCCTAAACTAATATGTTTATTTCTGTAAGTAATGGATGAGCGATAATAGGCTTCTCCATTTTTTTTATAGGCTTTAAACACGCCTTTTAGTTTTTCCATACTATTCCTCCTAAGGATTCAATATATCTATACTATACCATAGGGCGATATGTTTATAAATACGAATTGGACTTGACACGAACGTTTGTTGCCGTTACTCTAATGAGAGAAAAGAATATAGAGGAGCTTTACTTATGCCAAAACATAAAAAAGAAAACAGATATGGAAATGATAGTATCTCATTATTAAAAGGAGCTGACCGTGTCAGATTAAGGCCAAGTGTCATATTTGGTTCTGACGGACTAAGTGGATGCCAACATGCATTTTTTGAAATACTTGCAAATTCCATTGATGAAGCAAGGGAAGGTTTTGGAAACAAAATAGAGGTCACCTTATTTAGGGATCACTCTATTGAGGTTCGAGATTATGGCAGAGGAATTCCCTTAGACTATAATGAAAAAGAAAAACGATACAACTGGGAATTGGTTTTTTGCGAACTTTATGCCGGTGGGAAATATGAGAACAATACCGGTGAAAATTACGAATTTAGCTTGGGTTTAAATGGACTTGGAAGCTGTGCGACACAGTATAGTTCAGAGTATATGGATGTCACAGTATATAGGGATGGCTTCAGATATGATTTGCACTTTGAGAAGGGCAATAATATCGGAGGCATGAAAAAGGAAAAATGCGACAAAGGATATACAGGAACGATTATAAAATGGAAGCCTGATATAGAAGTTTTTACGGATATTCGCATACCGATTACTTATTTTCAAGATACATTAAAAAAACAAGCAGTGGTTAATGCAGGGTTAACTTTTATTTTAAAAGATGAATTTGAAGATAAAACTTATGAATATTGTTATGAAAACGGTATCATAGATTATATCAAAGAAATAAGTAACAATAAAAATTTTTCCTCCATTCAATTTTTTGAAACAGAGACAAGAGGAAGAGATAGAGAGGATAAACCTGAGTATAAAGTAAAAATGCAGATCGGTTTTTGTTTTAGCAACGAAATTAATTTACTGGAGTATTTTCATAATTCCAGTTTCTTAGAGTATGGTGGGGCACCGGATAAGGCTGTAAAAAGTGCTTTTGTATATGCCATTGACCAATATCTAAAATCGGAAAACAAATACAATAAAAGCGAAAAGAAGATTACATTTACAGATGTTCAGGACAGCCTGATTTTAGTTAGTAATTCTTTTTCTACAATTACAAGTTATGAAAATCAAACGAAGAAAGCGATTACCAATGTTTTTATTCAGGAAGCAATGACCACTTTCGTAAAGAAACAGTTGGAAGTTTATTTTATAGAAAATAAAGACGAAGCCGAAAAAATTGCAAATCAAGTGCTTATTAATAAAAGAAGCCGTGAAAAAGCAGAAAAAACTCGCATTGACATCAAGAAACAACTAGGAGGTAAAATTGATGTTGTCAATCGGGTAAAAAAATTCGTGGACTGTAGAACTAAAGATGTTTCAAAACGAGAATTGTATATTGTTGAAGGAGATTCTGCTTTAGGTTCTTGTAAAATGGGAAGAAATGCAGAATTCCAGGCGATTATGCCTGTTAGAGGTAAAATATTAAACTGTCTGAAAGCAGATGACCATAAAATATTTAAAAGTGAAATCATAACAGACCTTTTAAAAGTCCTGGGCTGTGGAGTGGAACTTCACAACAAACATACCAGAGACCTTCATACCTTTGATTTAAACAACCTAAAGTGGGACAAAATCATTATATGTACTGATGCAGATGTGGATGGATATCAAATTCGTACTCTGATTTTAACCATGTTGTATAGATTAGTACCTACATTAATTGTAAAAGGTAAAGTCTATATTGCTGAGACGCCCCTATATGAAATCAGAACAAAGAAAAAGACTTATTTTGCTTATAATGAGTCAGAAAAAAATCGTATTCTATCTCATATAAGAGGGCACTATACCATCCAGCGCTCAAAAGGTCTTGGAGAAAATGATCCTGATATGATGTGGGAGACAACCATGAATCCAGAGACAAGAAGACTCATTCGAATTCTCCCGGATGATATAGAATTAACGAAGAAAATTTTCGAAATGCTATTAGGAGATAATTTAACTGAAAGGAAAAATTATATTTCTGAGTATGGTCATCTGTATTTAGATCATACAGACGTCATATAAGTAGCGATCAATAAGAACAGGAATGGATTGCAGATTCTTTGACTTAAAAGATATAAAGGAGCAAAACAATGGGGGAAACATTAACTTCTACACAAAAGATTACTGATACCTTAAAACGAAACTATATGCCCTATGCCATGAGCGTCATCGTATCCAGGGCAATTCCGGAAATAGACGGATTTAAACCGGCACATAGAAAACTTTTATATACCATGTATAAGATGGGACTTCTTCAGGGAGGAAGAACCAAATCAGCCAATATTGTTGGACAAACCATGAGGCTTAATCCCCACGGCGATCAGGCCATTTATGAAACCATGGTGCGTTTAACAGTTGGTGCAGAAACTCTTCTGGTTCCGTTCATAGATTCTAAGGGAAACTTTGGAAAACAGTATTCCAGAGATATGGCTTATGCAGCGCCCAGATATACTGAAGCTAAACTGGCTCCGATCTGCAAGGAGCTCTTTGCGGATATTGACAAAAATACTGTTGAATTTATTGATAATTATGATGGAACCATGAAAGAGCCTAAGCTCTTGCCCACAACTTTTCCTAATGTATTAGTGAATCCCAACCAGGGAATTGCCGTTGGGATGGCAAGTAATATATGTTCTTTTAATCTAAGAGAAGTATGCAAAGCCACAATAGAATTACTAAAAAACGATAAAGCCGATATTTATAAATACTTGAGGGCTCCGGATTTTCCTACCGGAGGGAAAATCATATATAATGAAGAGGAAATGAAAAACATATATAAAACCGGTCGGGGCAGTTTCAAAATTCGTGCGGTATATCACTATGATGCTAAAAATAATTATATTGAAATTACTCAGATCCCGTATACCACTACGGTTGAAGCCATTATTGATAAG
>JAAYMW010000130.1 GCA_012521175.1 Candidatus Epulonipiscium sp. | reverse complement strand
TATAAATATATTTTTTAAGCTGCGGTTTCCTGCGATCATTTCTTCTGTTACAGAATCATTCCCAGCTTGAATATGATCTTGTCCTGTCCTGTTTAAATCAGATTCAGTTTCTATCGGAGGATTGACTGCAAAAGTGTGAAAAGTCTCTTCGTTTTTACCTTTTTGTTTTAAAACATAAATTCCCAATTCATTCGTGTTTTTATAAGGCACTACTGGGAAAGGTGGTGCCAGTTTTTCTACATTTCCTTTAGGGTCGACTAAACTTACTTCCTCAGCTTCCGGCAATATGTCAAACTCAATCATATCTCCTGCAATAATATTTTTTAGATTATTCGCATCAGAAGGGATAAACCACTGCATGATATTGTATATGAAAATGGGAAATTCTTTTTTTAGAGGTAGATCTGTATCATGCAAATCAAAACCACAGACAATAATTTTTTGCTCCTTTAATTCACCAGAGAAAATTAAGGGGGTTTGTTTAGAACTCAGGATTTCTTCTCCCCACTCAGGAAGAACCATCTTCTTTGTTTTAGCAATGGCAAAATCCATTTCCTTAATCCGTTCAAAAAACTTAGTTTCGGATGGTAAAATATGATCTACTGCTACTTCTCCTTCTACTTTTACCAAAGCATTATCCTCTTCAGGATTAAATACCAGGATATGTCCATCCTCCGGTAAAGTAGTGGGCATTTTCCCATCAAAGATATATAAATAATATCCTGAAGGTATCTCTTGGTTTTCAAAATTCCCTTTATATAATTCCACCTGGGGCAGAATGGAGAGCATCTGTTCTAAAAAGATATTCTGTTCTGTTACTAATAGTACCTTTTGTTTTACATCTTCATGCACCACATCGTACGCAGTATTATCTACTTTTAAAACATCATCAGAATCTATTTCAGCCTTTAATACTTCTATCCCCCTAGGAATCCCTGCAAAAAAGACATTTTCTTCTTCTCCGGCAAAAAGCTCTACTTCCTTTATATCCATTAATTCTCCGTCTCCGTAGAGGGATACAGATATTTTTTCAGGTGAGTTTCCAAAGTTTTTAACCCTGACCAAGACGGCAATTTGCTCTTCTTCCTTTGAATGAGACAATAATAAAATTCCGCAATTGTCAGAGCTTTTACCTATCTTGATGAATTCCATGTCTAAATTGGGAATAGCCATTCCCTCATCTGAAAACAAATAGACCTTTCCTTTTGTCTGCTCATAAAGGACCTGGACCAAAGAAGCTGTATTTTCACTGTTTGCTTCAGTATTGGATACCTTAACTTCCTTCAGTTTCTTTATGACCATATTTTTTTCAATAGACTTATTCATTAAAATATAAGGTTCTTTCTCCATAACAATGACAGAGATTTCTGCATTAGGCTCTAAATTGTTAATAAAATGTTCCATCTGTTTCTTTGCATATTCAAATCGGTTAGGCTTTTCATCTTCTGATTGCATACTCATGGAACTATCCAGTATGAGAATATAGCTTCCTGCCCCTTCTCCTTTTCCGAGTAAATAGGGTTTGGCTAAAGCCATCACAAGCAAAGCTGCTGCAAGAAGCTGTAAAAAAAGCAAAAGATTCTTTTTTAATTTTTGCCATGGTTTATAAGCTTCAGAATAGCTTAAGGCCTGGTCCCATAGAAATAAGCTTGGAACCTTTATTTCTTCGTACTTTTGTTTAAGAAGATACATCAATATAATAACGGGTATAGCAATAAGGCCTAAAAACCCCCACGGATTGTAAAAACTCATGGTCACACCTCTATAAAATTTATTCTAAGGAAGAAAAATATTTCTCCACTAAATTTTTAATTCCATACGGAATAGTATCGTCTTCTAAAAATTGAATCGCATCTTGTTTATACTGCTGATAAACTTCTTGATAAGGTAATGATTTGCCTCGTTCACCAATTGTTTTTTGATCCACCTGGTGCATATCTCCGGACTGGTTTTTGACTCCGTCTACCTGTGCATCATAATCTTTTTTATCCTGTCCTTGCCTTGAATAAATTTTTTCATTGGGTTTATGGCCTTGTCCCCGGCCTTGGCCGCCTACCTGGCCCTGATCCTGTCCTTGACCTTGACCTGTTCCACTACCTTGTCCTTGACCTTCTCCCTTGCCTTCTCCTTGACTTGCTCCCTGGCCTTGACTCTGACCTTCTCCTTGACCAGCTCCACTGTCTTCTCCTTCTCCTGTTTTATTGCCTTGATTTTGCTGTGGATTTGTTTCATTATTAGTTTGATTATTGGATGCCATCGCCTCATTAATCGCTTCAATCGCCTCTCTTAGATCCTGGTTTTCCATGGCTAAATTTTCTAGTACCTGGGCTAATTGGTCATACTGCTCGGCCAATCCTTTAAGATCACCATTATTTAATGCATGAATATAATCATTTAATACTTGTTGTAATTCCTGATTATCTTTTATTTCTTTGGCTGCATCTTTAAATATCTTCGCCAGTTCTTGAATTTGATTTTTATTCATTTTCTTTAACTGCTCCTGAAGCACATCCAAATTTTTTCCAATCTCGGATACATTGCCCTGCTGCAGCTGGTCTCCCAGAGCTCTGGTCAATTCATGGTTGGATAGTTTTTCTCCTAGTTTTTTTAAATCGCTTTGAACCGATTCTTTAGAAACTTTCTTCAGCTCCTGTTGAGTTTTTTGCGATGCCCGAACAATCTCTCCTTCAGTCTTTGCCTTCTTTAAATCTGCTTTTAAAGAATCTAGATTTTTGTTGATTTTCTTCAAATCTTCCAAAGACAGCTTGGGATTATTTTTTAATTCCTCCTGAATTTTTTCTATTTTTCCAATCTCTATCTTTGCTTTTTCTTTTATTTCACGTTGTAATTCCAGTCTGGACTTTACAGGGCTTGGACTAAAACCTACCACAATAACCCCAATCATCAATATACTTACAATATATAATTTTTTCTTAGGAAGTGAAATAGAATATTGTTTGCCAAGCTCGGCATCTTTAGCAGTACTAACTGCATCCTCCAGCACTAATTTGCTAATGGGATTTAAAGTATTTTCCTTACTACCTCTTGATAGTTCAACAGCCGTAATAAACCGCTCTTTATATCCCAAAGCATCCCCTTTTTTTGCGACATCCTCTATTCCAGGCAATTTAAACAACAGCATTACACTGGCAACAAACCATGAAATTAGCATTACGCTCCCAAGAATAATAAACAAATGAGGAAGCAATATCCACTTGGATAATACTATAATCCCAATATCCAAAGCCATGCCAATGATACTGCCAATGAGGACATAGTGAATCCATTTTTCCAGAATCATTTTCTTTCGTAAAGGTTTTAATGCGTTATAAAGTTCTGTCAAAACATTCACTTCCTTATAAAAGTTAAATTTTTAAAACTGTCTTCTTATTTTCGCTTTCCTATTACAGGCTGTATTCTAATGATACTAAGAAAAATCATTATACAAGAAATAACTGCATCAAATATTATATTGACCTGCCAAGGTTGGAGAATAATTTTAGAAGTATTATTGTACATATTAAGAATATCGGTTATGACATTATACCCTATCTGGTTTTGTATGACAGATAAAAATCCTATAAATGGGTTGGCACCGACAATCAAAAGAGATTCTCCATACGTCAGCCTTTGATGTCTAATTGCAAAGGAATATTGGTGAAACAACGCCAATGCTACAATTGTACCAATGCAAAGATTTAGAATAATGAGGTATGAAATCACTGTAGCAGTCGTTGTTTTTTTAAAGAAAGTTGAACAAAATATGCCCACACTGCCTACCATAATTGCCGTAGCAATAAAAAAGAGAAACAATGATACAATATTTGCTAAGAAACGCCTCCAAAAACAAAGATAATACTAAAAATAGGTATTGAGGCTAATATAAGCAAAATAATCTGACTAATAGAGGCCATTAATTTGCCTATAATAATTGAAAAAGGCGATAGTTTCGTAACAAGAAGAAGATCTAAAGTCTGTCTTTCTCTTTCACCACTTATGGTTCCTGATGTCAATGCAGGGACGAGTAAAATAATTAATCCCAATTGACATCCTGCAAGAAGGGCATAGATGGACAATGCCCCCCTTGGATCAAAGCCTCTGGTATAAACATCAAGCTCATTGATTGCCATAATAAGTCCGCCAAAAGAGGCCAATATCACTAAATACACACTCAATAGAGTCGGTGCCTTCCAGGATCTTAACTTTGTTTTTAATTCACGACGAAGCACAGGGTTAATCATTTTGGCTTTCCCCTCCTTGAGTAATCTGCATAAAGATATCTTCCAGATTGCCTTCTTTCTCTGAAAATGAAATAATCGGTATATCGCGTTGGATGATGTTTTTTAAAAGATTTGCCAGTTGATGTTCATCTCCATCAAATTCAATCTCAACTTCATCCATTTTTTCAAAAATATCATGAATATTGGGCTGTTCTTTTAAAACCGTAATCAATTCCTCCATATTTCCCATGGTTTTAATTTTAATCATTCTTTTCTGGGTTAATTGCTTCATAATCTGGGCTACAGTTCCGTAAGCTGCAATTTTTCCCTTGTCAATAATACCGATAACAGTACATAGCTCGGCAAGTTCCGGAAGAATATGAGAGCTGATAATTATGGTCTTTCCTATAGTTTTTAGCTGCTTTAATACTTCTTTCATTTCTACTCTGGCTCTCGGGTCTAAACCCGACGCAGGTTCATCCAGAATAAGAATATCCGGATCATGTACAAGGCTCCTTGCAAGGCATAATCTTTGCTTCATTCCTCTAGATAATGTATCAACGTAATCATCCTTTTTATGAGATAAATCTACTAACTCCAATAGATTATCAATAATAGCCTCCCTATCACTATAAGGGATGTTATAGGTTCCTGCATAAAAGTCCATGTATTCGTCTACTTTTAGGTTATCATATACTCCAAAAAAATCAGGCATATATCCTATCTTTTCCCTTAGCTTTCTCGGATGCGCCGTAACATCTACTCCATTAATCAATACTTTGCCTGAAGTAGGACTTAAAAGTCCTGCTATGATTTTCATAGTCGTCGTTTTTCCTGCTCCGTTCGGGCCAACAAACCCAAATATTTCTCCTTCATTAATTGTAAGAGATAAACCATCAACGGCAGTAAACTTGCCATATTTTTTCACTAAATTCTGTATTTCTAACACTATTGTTTATCTCCCTTCATTCGTAGTTTTGGAACCTCGATTCTATTTTCCTTTTGATTATCCACTAAAACATCAAAACGAACTTGTATTTTCCCTTCTGAATTTCTATATTTCTCCACATCTTCTTCGTAAGGGAGATTGGTTAGTTCTTCCCATACGCCACTTTCATTATTAAAAATATATGTCCCGTCAACACTGGAGTTTTTCGTAAACTGAATTTGGAATTCATTTAATTTTATATTGGAATCGATAGCATAGGTAAATTCCATTCTTCCACTGCTGTGAATATATATGATGTTTTCGAATTCATCCATATCAAATCCAATATTGCCTGTAATATAAGGTTTTATAAATCCATAGGGAATTTCTATCTTATCTACTTTTGAATAGTCAATTTCAAGAGGGATAATCAATAGATTTTGATTATAATTTCTAATCGTTCTATTATTAATCTTTATATCTCCAAAAATAGGTTCATCACTAAAACCGTAAAGGACAAGAGAGGAGTCTTCGTCACCATAAAGGGTCTTAGAATGAATACCGTAACTTGCTTGTTTCGTCATATAATATCTATTACTATAATTTTGAAAAATCTCTCTTCGCTGTACTAAGCTTTGAAGCGCTTCTTGAGACAATTCGCTTCCCCATTTTTCATTCATTCTTTTTCTGTTATATATGGGGCCAAATATTTCATCTAAAGCTTCATATCTATTCTTTGTATTAGAAGAAGAAATCTCTTTTTCAAGATGGATTGTATCGTTATTTTTAATTTGATCTAAATAGTAATATTGATCTCCGGCAACCAGGATGCAGGTTTCAAGGTCAACCCCCAATTGATTTTGAATACTGCCAATTAATTTGTTGTCTTTAAAAGTAAGGGATGCATGGATAGGTCCTGCAAAGTTTACTGTGTAACTTCCTGTCACTGTATTCAGTGCCCAGCTTTGATCATTATAAAAAATGAGTTCATCTTGTTGTCCTACTTTAATTTTTGCAGAAATGTATTCTTGCTTTTCACTGGTATTAATACCTCTGTTTCTAATGCTGAACGAATCATCAACATCCAAAATTTGTGGCTGAATGTCTTTAGCAAAAGTAATCTTGCTTTCTCCTGTATCAGGCGTAAAAAATCCTGCAGTAATATCCATAGAAGATGAAATTTCACCGGGGGTTAAATAGATTAAGCCAATACTGCTTCCCACAGGAGCATTGAAAACCGTATTATTACTGAACAAATAAGCTGCTCCTGAAAAACCGAAAGCAATTAACGGAATAATAAACCACCCAAATTCTCTTTTATCCTTTATCTTTAATACCCAATAGAGTACTGGACCTACAAGAATAATGTATACTATTATCATAATTAAAGTCCCTATTATCAGGCCTTTCTGTTCAGGTCGGGGAAATAGCCTTAATACATAGGGATTAAAAAAAGAACGATTACCATAATATTCATCTTCTTTATCACTTTTTTCTGCAAAAACAGGTATATGCTTCCTATATAATTCTGTAAGCATATACCTATTTCCATCCCACTGTGCTATTGGATTGATGCCTAAATCAAAATGATGAATAATAATAAAACCTTTTTCTTTGTGAACTAAAGTGGTAATAGGCAATTCTCCGGAAAATAAAATGCCCTCTCCCTTTTTTATCTCTAAAAGGACAGTCTGAAGAGGCTGTTTGGAATCAAATATCCTTCCTCCCAACTGCTCCATTTCAAAAAAATCTGTTGCATCGGCAGTTCCCTTATGGACTGCAGAAACAAAATCTGCATCCAGACCTTTTAAAACCTTGTCCGCATTCGGTCCGGTTCCAAGAATTAAGGTTCCACCACCAGATACCCACTGATTCAAAATATCAATCTGTTCTTTATTGAGTTTTGATGTATCATAATTATTAATAATCACTGCATCAAAATCATTGAGGATATTAATGTCTGCCGGGAAATTATTTTCATTGAATTCTATCATTCTATTGCCTACAAGTTTACCTAATACAAGGTCTTTTAAGTAGTTCAGACTTTGAGAATCTTCTGATAATACGCCGACAAATCCTTGTTTAGGAGGAAAAGCTGTAGCATAAATCGTTTTTTTAGCTACAGTTTTTGTTCCGTCAGCAAGTAAAATGTCAAAATAACGCTGCATATTAGAAGTCTTCACTATCATCTCAAACTTTTTTGTAGAACCCTTTGGAATCTCAACATCTTTTGCATAAACAATATTGTCTAAAACATTTCCATACTCTTGTCTTAGAATTTTAACTTGAATTTCTCCTTTAAAATCCTCGCCTTTATTGGTTATTTCCAGGCTAATGGGGGTTGTTCCTCCCACTTTATATCTATTGTTAAATCCTATTTCACCATTGAGTATGATATCTTCATTTTCTGCCGCATAAGTAACAAAAGGCAGCAGAATCCCTAAAATCATAGCACCTATAAGCAGAAAAGCCAAAAAAGCAGCAATTTTTCTGTGCTTTTCTCTTGAGCGTCTTGAAAAAATCATAATATCCCTCCTCAAACTTCCTTAACTTCCTTATATATATGAACGTAAAAACGGATTAATTTGTTTCATCCTCTTTAATAGAAATTAATTTCTTGTCTATACAGTATTTTAAATCAATCTTTCTTGGAAGAACTCCTTTTTCAAATACAATGGCAGCAATGGTTCCCTGGATACTTTTTATTGTTCCTCTACCGTGTTTTTTATGATATATGGTTATGCCTTTGCAAAATTCTTCTAGTTCAGGTTTCTTAGACATTTCATCAATAAATCTTGAGGGTTCTACTTCTTCCTCATATCTTTTCTTAACCGTTGAAATGGCAAGATATTTCTTTGCTCTTGTAATCCCTACATAAAATAATCTTCTCTCTTCTTCCAATTCAGCCGGAGAACTACTTTTATTATGAGGAATAACCCCTTCCACGGCTCCTGCAATACAAACCGCTTCAAATTCAAGCCCTTTGGCACCATGCATGGTAGACAAAGTAACAGCATCCATTTCGCCTATCATTCTGCGTTTGCCTTCTTTCATCTCTTCTCCTACATTTTGAATATGGTTTATCCATTTCTCGTAGCTTTCATAATACCTGGCTGCCTCTTGAATTTCATCTAATATTTCCTTTAGGCCTTTAACACTTATATTTTTAAATTGCGCATATTCCACTATATAATCATTATATCCTATATTGTTCCTAATATATACAATGGCTTCTCCCGGCTTTTTATTTTTTATACAGTCCAAGTGAAATTTAAGTTCTTCAAGCCGATTAATCTGCCATGTCTGCAGATAGGGTGTTCTATAGAGATTTTCAAATAGAATGCCATTCTTTTTTTTCGCTTCAAAAATAACTCCCTTGCTGATATAGCGCTTCGGCTTATTAATAATTCTTTCTAAGCTCTCATTATCCTTTATATCTTTAGAAAGTTTGATATACGCTAAAATATCCTTTGCCACCCAGTGTTCGTAGATATTGGGGATTTCATCCCTAAGATAAAAAGGGATATTTAAATCCAGCATAATATCCACTAAAGCTCTCGCCTGAATATTGGTTCTAAAGATTACAGCGATGTCTCTGTAAGCCATGCCTTTCTTCTTCCAATCAAGTATCCATTCCGCAATACGAAGGGCTTCTTCTTCTCCATCTTCGGACTGAATAAAAACAGGTTCATCGCCTTTTTCATTAACAGTTTTTATTTTTTTTTGATATCTATGCACATTTTTGCTGATAACAGAGTTGCTCATCTCAATAATTCTTTTAGTAGATCGATAGTTGATATCCAGGGTTACTCTTCCTGCATTCTTAAAATCCTTAGGAAAATGGAGTAAAAACTCTGGTCTTGCCCCTCTAAATTTATAAATACTCTGGTCATCATCCCCTACAATAAAGAGATGATTACATGGAGCACTTAAAAATTTAATCGTTTCATACTGAACTTTATTAATATCCTGAAACTCATCAATTAATATATATTGATATCGTTTTCTCCAAAGAGAAAGAATATGCTTATTCTCACGAAGCAGTTCATAACAATAATACAGCATATCATCAAAATCAATCTTTTGGCTTTGAAATTTATATTCCTCAT
>JAAYMW010000129.1 GCA_012521175.1 Candidatus Epulonipiscium sp. | reverse complement strand
TTCACCTCATAATATCTTTTTCAAAATATGTGTGTTAAATAAATACCATCCCCATTGTAGCATAGGATAATTCTTTTTGCATTACTGAATTTATTTACCAAAAAGAATAATAATTGTATAAATATTATTGAGAATATTTATACAATTATAAATAAAGAAGGCGAAATTTAACGATAAAAAGCACTTATAATTAATAATCATCTTCATTCATTAAGACTTTTTGATGTTGAAATCATTTAATTTACATAATACAAAAATCCCACAAGAGATTCACAAGATTATCCACAAGAAGATGTCCTATTTTATGGGATATTTTAGTTATTCACAAAACTATCCACACTATCCACAGGATTTATGTTCACAAAACAAATGTTTTGTGGAAAGTCAAAAAGTTATCCACAAAATGAGAATAAACGATGTATTTTGTTCTAAATCGTTTTAATTTTGCAGGATTTGCTTCTTATCATACAAGAAAGATTTTCGTTGGTGAAACTTTTGCGCCTAGTGCAGTCGGTAAAGCCGACAAAACATAATAAAAACCTGTCGTGCGACAGGTTTTTTATAAATGATTATAGTTTCGATGTTATTTAAATTTGGAGTAGGTTTGTTTTAATTCTTCTATGCTCTTAAGAAGATCGTTGGCCATCTCGGCAATTTTATCGGAATGCTGGGTCTGCATCAGAGTTTCTGCACTTACTTCCTCGGCTATGCTGGCGGATTGATCAATGATTTGAGAGATTTCAGAGATAGCCCGATACAGATTTTCCTTATTAGACATCACTTCATTAAGAAGAGTAGAGGTATTATGTATTTCTTCATTGATATTTTCCATTTTAACAAAAATTTGATTAAAGGTTTCAGTGGTTTGATGAACAATAGGAATCTGATTGTTAAACTTTGTCATGGATTTCTCAACTTCTTGCATAGCACATTCTTTCTTTTCATGAATTGCTTTAACCATATCGGCTATGGTATTGATGGCATTCTGAGTTTGATATGAAAGATTTCTCACTTCGTCTGCCACGACTGCAAAACCTTTGCCGTATTTACCTGCTCTGGCGGCTTCTATCGCTGCATTAAGTGCCAGTAGGTTTGTTTGGTCATTTACTGATTTTACTAAGTTTAAGATATTGCTGATATTACTTGCTTCATCCCCCAGGGATTTTACATAAGTATAAATATTATTTGCACTATCGATTGTACTGTTTGTGTTATCGGTCAGGATATCCAGGCTTTCCTTGGTATCCTGGCTCATTTTCATCGTTGCCTGTGAGATATCTCGGATTTTATGTATGGCCGCATGGACATTGTTAATTTCATTGGATAAATCATTCAGTAATACGACGCTCTCTTGGGTTTGAATATTTTGTTCTTCTGCGCCTTTAGCAACATTTTCTACGGCCAGAGCTACCTCTTTAGCCGATTGAGAGGTAAAGGAGGCAACTTTTTGAAGCTCACTGGCATTTTTTTCTACTATATCTGTTACTTCGTGTGAATTTTTAAGCAGTTGTTTTAAGGAAGATACCATATTTGTAAAGCCATTTACCAATATGGACATTTCATGATTTGAAATCTTTACTTTATCGATAAAATGATCTGCAATATTCAAATTACCATGGCCAACTTCTTCCATATATTGAGACATCTTAGAAATGGGTTTCGATAGTAATTGTGCGAAATAAATACTGATCAACACAATAATGATTAAGAACACTCCAAGCAAAATAAATATCTTATAAAAAGAATGATTAAAATCCTTCATTAATATGCTGACATCTGAATTAATAATCAGCAGCCAACCATTATTATATTTACTGTAGCTGATTAACTTATTCCCATTAACAAATGAGGCTGAAGAAGAAGGATTATTTTTAATATCTTCTATATATTTAAGATAATTGGATTCTAAATTTTTATTGGCCAATTCAACATTATCGCATAATGCAATCTCATTATTTTTATCCAGTATTAATATTGGGATTTCAGGATCGATACTGGCATTCTTAATAATAGAATTAAAATAACTTTCATTAATTGCAAAGAACATAAGAATATTATTATTTTTAATCGTATCATCCAATCTTTTTGAAATATAAATTTTTTTATTCTCATTATTGCCTAAGAATATCCATTGAGGTGTATAATTCATATTATTTTTTAGTTCTTTATAAATATCGGAATTTAAGAATTCTTCGCTATTAAAATAATCGATTGTCGATTGGTTAGAGTTGCCAACAGAGTAGATAAGCCGATCGTTATTCAGTGTATATAAACCATTGATGACTTTGTTTTTGTTGAAGAGATTTAAAAAAAGTGCGTCTATGTCTACTTTTAAATTGAGAAGTTCTCCTTTATCTAATGTATCATAATCTCTGGTATACTGTTTAAAATTACGATCTAAGGTGACTTCGGAAATGACATTATCAACAAGGGACAAGGATTCATTAATATTCGCACTAAGTTGATTTACTATTTTTTGAGAGTACAGGGAAACAATATCTTCCACACAAGTCGTAATACTGCTTTTTGTGATAGCCATAATGATAAGACAAGGGATGATGCCAATAGCCAACAATAGAGCAATGATATGATAGGAGAGTTTTGTTGTATTGAATTTGGTTACTAAAAGTTTAATAAAAGAAGTTTTTTTCCTAACGGTTTTTTGAAGCCCTCTCTTTTTCCTTAGCATATAATAGACCCCCAATAATTTGATTTAAATTATCTACTATTGCTAATAATTATATCTAATACTGACAAGTTTTTATTGAAGTATATTAATAATTATAATAATAACTTAAGAAGTCAACATTATTTTAATTATTGGATTGTCTGTAGGCATTGGGGGACATGCCCATATATTTATTAAACATTTTAATATAGTAACTTTGATTACAAAACTGATAAAATGCTGCAATATCGGCAATGGATTCATTACTGTATTTGAGGAAATAGGTAGATTCTTCAACCCGTCTTTTTATAATATATTGAAAAAGACTTATCCCTACTTCTTTTTTAAACAAAGCACTAAGATAGTTTGGATGAACGTATACATGTTCAGCAATATCCTTAAGAGTAAGTTTATCAGACAGATGATTCATAATATATGTCATGGTATTTTTAATAATAGGAGAGAATTTATAAGTATTTGCTTCATTAACTTTTTCAATAAATGTTTCCACCATTCTATATTCCAGGCTGTCTAGTTCTGACATAGAGTTTGTTTTTTCTATTTCCATAATAAATGCATCACTTAGGTTAAAGGCTTCATAATCCGTTACCCCTCCTTCTATAGCGGCTCTTGTAAAGATAGTACAGGAGCAAATGAGGGAGTTTTTTAAAGAGCGTAGAGGGTCTTCGGACAGTTTGGCACGATTTAAAGAATTGATTTCTGAAAGAATATGCCTTGCATTGGGTTTCATGCCATTTTTAATAAGTTTACTAATAACTTGTTCTAAAAAATATGGGGGATGCTGAAACATATTCAGCCTATTTTTATAAGTTGTTACAAAGTAGTTTTCAGGAATCGATGCCTCTGTAGATTCAGTCTGTTCTACGCCGATATTAGAATGAGAATGTTCTGGGAATAAATTATTAAGGAGCTTACTGATATAAAAACGTTTGGTATTGTCTAAAACTTTTAATTTGGAAAAGTAATCCACAAGTTTATTTTTCAATTTAATCGAAAGGGAATTTTTCTTTATGAGTGTTGAAAGTTTAGCATCATACATTTCTTCATCTAAAAATGGTCCTATTATAATCATATCTGTTTCGTTCAGTTCAAACACAATAAAACATTCATAATAGTCGTTTGTTACGAATTGACAAGTAAGGGCTTGATTTTTACTGAAAATGATATTGGGAAACTCATTTTGATTTTTTAAGAGCAAATCCATAGAGAGAGGTTTTTCGGGAAACTGTACAACAGGCGTATTATTACTATACAAACGGATTGGTACCTGGGTGAAATAGTATATAATTTCTATCTTTTCTAAAGAACCATTACTGATATAGTTATATTCCATAAAAATACTCCTTTTTTTGCTTGATATTATATAAATATTATCCATTAATATTATAATACTTTTATTAAAATAATGAAATACATAATGTTGAAATTAGTATATTATAAAATTATCCAATAAGCATGTTCAAAAAATAGCTTTTGGTAAAATTTACGCAAATGTATGTATGTACATTTTGCACAAAAACAAAAAATATTTAAGGGGGAAATTAAAATGAAGAAATGGTTAAGTATTCTTGTAGCTATGGTAATGATTTTAAGCGTAGGCTGTTCAAAAGCTCCTGCAACTCAAGAAACACCTGCAGAACAAAAAGAAACACCTGCAGAACAACAGGAAACTCCTGCAGCAGAAGCACCAGCTGAAAAAATAAAAATTAGCTTTGCTGTTCAAGCAGACAGCACACCTGCTCTTGAAACTCTTGTTAGCACATTTAACGGAAGTCAAGACAAGTATACTGTTGAAATCGTTGAGTTTACGAATGACTCTTCACAAATGCATGACCAATTAATTACATCTTTATCATCCGGATCTTCCGAATACGATGTAATGTCTCTTGACGTAGTATGGGCTGGAGAATTTGCAGCAGCAGGTTATATCGAAGCATTAGATATGTTAATGGATGAAGCTGGATTAAAAATCGAAGATTTCAATGCTGGATCCATGGCATCCGGAAGCTACCAAGGAAAACAATATACATTGCCTTATTTCCCAGATTTAGGCCTTTTATACTATCGTTCTGATATCGTAAGTGAAGAAGATGCAGCTAAACTTGAAAGCGGAAACTATACATATGATGATCTTTATGCAATGATGGAAAAATATAAAGGCCAAGGTGGAACAGAAACAGCTTTCACATTCCAATCCAAACAATATGAAGGACTTACATGTAATGCTACTGAATTTACAGGTGCTTTCCAAGATTTAAAAGCTGGACTTGAAACAATGAAGAAATTTACAGATTCTGGACTTACCCCAACAGATATCTTAAACTATGATGAAGGTTCTACAGATTCAAACTTCAAAGAAGGTAAAGCAGTATTCTCCAGAAACTGGCCATATCAATATGGTGTTATTAAAGGTGAAGGTTCCAAAGTTAAACCTGAACAAATTGGAGTTGCTCCTCTGCCAAAAGGAAATGTTGTAGGTGGATGGTTATTATCCATTAACAAAAACTCCAAAAACAAAGAAGGTGCTTGGGAATTTGTAAAATTTGTTGCAGGTCCTGAAGGCCAAAAGATTAATTCTACAAAAGGTGGATACTTACCAGGATACAATGCATTACTTGAAGATGAAGAAGTAATCGCAGCAAATGAATTACTTCAATCTGAAGGATTCAAAAAAGCACTTACATCAACCATTGCAAGACCTGTTAGTGCAGAATACTCAAAATTATCTGATACAATTCAAGTTAATGTACACAAGTACTTATCTGGAAGCCAAGATATAGATACTACAGTAGCAGCAATTGAAGAAGTTTTAAAATAATTAGATAAAAGAATTATAGAATGAATGAAGATGGGAATAGAACCAAACTTAGGGCTATTCCCATCTTTATAAAAAAATAAAATTTAGTCCCGGGAGGGGAAAGAGAGTGCAAAAGACATTATCCTTTAGAGAGTTTTTGTTTATTCTTCCTATTCTTGTGATTATTTCTATATTTTCTATTTGGCCAATACTAGATACCCTTAAATATACAGTATTTGATTATCGTCTTAATGACCAACAAAAGTCGCAAATGTTTTTAGGGGATCGGTTTAATACGGATTTATTCAACGAAAATATTAAATACGTTCGATTTTATTTAAATAAGGATAAGGAACTAATTCAGGATAGTGCGCAAAAACAGGAATTTGAGAGGCTTATAGATTACACTCAAGAGATGATGGCAAAATACGAAAATCAAACTGGCGTTATAGAATTATCCGGTGATGAAGCAAAAGTAATAGAAGAGTATATAGCAAGTATCAAAGAAGATACAGAGAGTCTTTATGAAGCCAATAAAGCTGCAAATTTAGCTAATGGTGAAAACTTGCAAATGATTATTGCTGAATTGGATAAATCATTTATAGGCTCTAACTTTATTGGTTTTCAAGCTTATGGTCAGATTTTAACAGATAGCAGGTTCCGGATAGCGCTTAAAAATACAGTGTTTTTCACAGTTGTTTCCGTATTTATTGAATTCGTACTAGGTCTTGCTCTGGCAATGATTATGAATAAAGCGATGAAGGGAATAGGATTAGTAAGAACAATCTCTTTAATCCCCTGGGCAATACCTACGGCAGTATCAGCGCTTATGTGGAGTTATATGTATGATGGGGGCAGTGGAATCATAGCTAAAATCGCAGCTGACATAGGTTTAATTCGAAGCCCCGAACATCTTTTGCTTACCGGCGCAGGAGCAATGGCATCAGCAATTATTTCAGACGTATGGAAAACAACACCATATATGGCGTTGCTTCTTTTAGGTGGTCTTCAAACCATCGATAAAGGATTGTATGAAAGTTCTCAGATTGACGGAGCAGGTAGGATAAGAACTTTTATGTCCATTACATTGCCACTCCTTAAGCCCTCCATATTAGTAGCTCTTTTATTTAGAACCTTGGATGCATTTAGAGTATATGACTTAATCGCCGTTTTAACAGGTGGTGGACCAGGGGGCTCTACTGAGACATTATCCATTTATTCTTATAAAGTTATGTTTGGACAAACCAATTTCGGATATGGGTCTGTAATTGTTTTAATGATGTTCTTCTGTGTTGCCGCAATAGCCATCTTATTCGTTAAAGTTTTAGGCGCAGACATTATGTCTAACAAATAGGGGGTGGGACAATGAGTAAAACACAAACGGTTAATAAAACACAAGTTATAAATAATGCAGAAGATATTAATGTAAAGGCTCAAAGAGCGGAGAGAATATGGAGGGTTTCTATTACAACCATTATTACACTTTTTATGTGTATTATTGTGTTTCCGTTCTTTTGGATACTGGTTACTTCTTTTAAGCCTACCAGCCAGATATTCGGAGAAGGAGCATATTCTATTTATGCAGGACAATTGGTGTTAGACCACTATAAAACCGTTATCTTCGAAAAAGGAATACTTAACTCTATTTGGAATAGTTTTGTTGTTTCATCCATTACAACGTTATATGTTGTATGTATAGCAGTACTTGCAGCATATGCTATTTCCAGATTTAAATTTAAGGGAAAGAGTTTTCTTTTAGGGCTTATCCTTGCAATATCCATGTTCCCCCAAATGATTGTTGTAGGACCCATATATAACTTATTTACACAGTTGAATATGACAAATAGTTATTTTGTTGTATTGCCATATTCTACAATTACATTGCCTTCTGCAGTATGGATTATGGTAACTCATTTCAATCAAATACCTTTGGCAATTGAAGAGTCGGCTAAAATTGACGGTGCAACACCTTTTGAAACTTTATCAAAAGTAATTTTCCCATTGGCGGCTCCGGGAGTATTTACAACTGGTATTATTACTTTTATTGCTGCATGGAATGAGTATCTTTTAACCGTAACACTGAACACCGATAAGAATTATCATACTGTTCCTGTGGCAGTATCATTTTTAAGAAGTCAATTTGAAATATTATGGGGGCAAGTGTCAGCAGCTACTATTGTTGTAACGATACCTACACTTATTATTGTTCTTTTATTCCAAAAGCAAATTGTATCTGGCTTAATTTCGGGAGCTGTAAAGGAGTAGTGAATTTTACATGACAGAACAGTTAAAATGGCAAATTACAAGCAATTCTTTAGAACCTTCTCAGCTTTTGGTCGATGAAACATTATTTCATGTTGCCAATGGCTACATAGGCATTAGAGGAAATTTTGAAGAAGGATATCCAAATCATTATAAAACCATCAGAGGAACATATATTAATGGAGTTTATGATATATCTGAAGTAAAACATGGCGAAAAATTATATGGTTTTATAGAGAACAAGCAAAAGATCATTAATATTACCGATGTACAAGGTATTGAACTGTATGTTGCGGGGGAAAGATTTTCTTTATTTGATGGGGAATTGTTGGAATTTAATAGAATTTTAGATATGAAAGAAGGAACTTCCAAACGCCACATCCTTTGGAAATCACCTAAGGGTCATATTATTCAGATAGATATTCAAAGAATGGCTCACTTTATAAAACCAGAATTGTTTGTTATAGACTATATGGTTAAATCAATTAATTATGCGGGGGAAATTGTGTTCGTTTCGACCCAAAAAGGTGATGTATCCAATTACTTTGATCCTACGGATCCGAGAGTAGCAGGAGAATTTGAAAAACATCTTACAGTAGAAAATATGGATTCACAAGAAGGTATTGATGTTATCACTTCAATAACCAATCAGTCGAATATAAGGGTGACTAGTGCGGTTAGCCACAGGGTTTCTACAGAATATGAAATTGAAAAAAAACGAGAGGTGCAATCTTTTGTATCTGAAATGAAATTGCATATTAAAGAAGGAGAAACCCAACGACTTATAAAATATTGTATTTTTACTGATTCTATAAGATTTTCAGATTCTCAGCAGAGTGCTGTGGATAAAATGAAAGAAATTTTAGAAGTTCCCATTGATAGATTATATGAATTGCAAAAGTCTTATTTATCTTCGTTCTGGAACAGAGCTGATGTCATTGTAAATGGCGACGATAAACTGCAGCAAGGTATTCATTTTAATCTTTTTGAATTGCTGCAATCTGTGGGGAAGGATAAATATAGTAATATTGCAGCAAAAGGGCTTTCTGGAGAAGGTTATGAAGGGCATTATTTTTGGGATACGGAAATTTATATGTTGCCATTTTTTCTTTTGACAGATAAGGCATTGGCAGAAAACTTATTAAACTATAGATATGAAAAATTAGATGCGGCGAGAGAAAATGCCAGGATTTTAGGCCATAAGAAAGGGGCCCTGTATCCTTGGAGAACCATATCGGGCAGCGAATGTTCCGCATATTTTCCTTCTGGTACTGCACAATATCATATTAATGCAGACATAGCATATATGTTTGTACAATATTATTTTGTAACAGGGGATATTGACTTTATTGAAAACAAAGCTGCCGAGGTATTGTTTGAAACAGCAAGGCTGTGGATAGATACAGGGCATTATGTAGGAGATAGTTTTAGAATTGATGCTGTTACGGGACCGGATGAATATACTTGTATCGTTAATAATAATTACTATACAAATTGTATGGCTAAATTCAATTTAAAATGGGCGGCTAAGTTCTATGATCTTCTTAAAGAAAACAATCGACTGGAGTCTTTGGCTCGTAGACTTGGGGTAACGGAAGAAGAAGTTCATCAGTGGCAGGAAGCCTCTGAAAAAATGTATTTACCTTACGATGAAAAATTAGATATTAATCCTCAAGATGATTCATTTTTATCTAAGGCGATTTGGGATTTTGAAAATACGCCTAAAGAGAAATACCCCCTATTATTACATTATCATCCACTTTATATTTACAGGTATCAGGTATGTAAACAGGCGGATACAGTATTAGCCCATTTCCTGTTAGAAGACGAGCAAAAATTAAGCACGATCAAAAACTCTTATGAATACTATGAAAAGATCACAACTCATGATTCGTCACTGTCTACCTGCATATT
>JAAYMW010000128.1 GCA_012521175.1 Candidatus Epulonipiscium sp. | reverse complement strand
GTTCATATTTTTCTATAATTTTGTTAGGCCTCATTCATCTCTTAATGGCTTAACGCCAGCTCAAGTTGCTGGATTAAATCTAACTGAAAGAGAGAAGAAAAAGTATCTTCTTGTAGCATAAATTTTTCTTTATTTCGCCTAAATATTTTTCAAATGTACGTCCTTGAGATTGTCAAGGGCGCGCGTTAGCGCGTTCATTTTACCCTTGACAATCTCAAGGGAAACTTTTATCATCCTTGCGGCGAAATTTAAAGTAATTCAAAGTAATTTTATAAAACATTGTACTATTTTTTCATTTTAAGTTTACAGAGCCTGTATTATTACAATATTATATCATACTATATTTTATTTGTCTAAAATATTTTATGTGCTTCTTATCTCAATTTTTTTGCAATTTCTCCCCCAATCAAGGGAATAATTGCAAAAATCAGGGCCATGTCTATCTCAAAAAGCGACAAAGGTACTGTATGGAAAATCGGCTGCAGGAAAGGAACATAAACCACTGCCATAAGGAGCAATAAAGAACCCAGTACACTAAGATTTAAAAACATATTTGAAAAGATCTTCATTCTATAAATCATTTTTTCTTCAGAACGGGCAGAATATGCCCTTAGAAGCTCTCCCACTACTAGGGTGATAAAACAATAAGTTCTGGCGGTAGAAAGTGCATCCTCCCCAGAAAAATGAGTTAGTCCATACCAAAAAGAAAATAAGGCTGCAAAAGCTAAGGCTATACTTTGAATGCCAACACCAAGGCCCATTTGCTTATTAACAATAGGCTCATCAGGATCTCTTGGAGATTGTTCCATAATGCCTTCTTCTTTAGATTCTATCCCAAGGGCAAAAGCTGGGAAGGCATCAGTTATAAGATTAATCCATAATAAATGAATAGGAAGAAGAGGTACCTCACTCCCAAAAAGCATCGCAATGAATATCAAAAGTAGTTCGCCGATATTACAGGATAATAAAAATCCTACAAACTTTCTAATATTGCTAAATATGGTCCTTCCTTCTTCGACCGCATCCACAATACTCGCAAAATTGTCGTCGGTTAAAATCATATCTGCAGCTTCTTTAGCTACATCCGTACCTGTAATCCCCATGGCAATCCCTATATCTGCCTGTTTTAAGGCAGGGGCATCATTGACACCGTCCCCTGTCATCGCTGCAATTTCACCATTGGCTTTAACTGCTTTTACAAGCCGCACTTTATGCTCCGGTGAAACTCTGGCAAAAACATTGACGGTTTTAACTTTTTCCTTAAGTTCTTCATCGTTAAGAGCATCTATTTCTTTGCCGTCTAAAGCTTCTTCGTCTTTGTCTATAATGCCAATGGCTTTTCCTATAGCACTTCCAGTAGTCTTATGGTCTCCTGTAATCATTACTACCCTGATCCCTGCTTTTTTACAGACGGATACAGCTTCTTTGGCTTCATCTCTTGGAGGATCAATCATCCCCACAAGTCCTAAAAAAATCAAATCCTTTTCTTCTTGCACATCTTCTTTAACTTCCTTAGACATCTTATAGGATAGGGCAAGTACTCTTAAAGCCTCATTGGCAAAAGAATGGTTTTGCTCCATTATTTTTCTTTTGTCTTCTTCAGAGAGTTCTATGGGTTTACCACCTTTGAAAATATATTTACATCGGCTTAAGACAACATCAGGAGCACCTTTTGTATACATGACGATACCTTCTCTATGTTGATGAAATGTACTCATGAGTTTTCTTTTTGAATCAAAAGGAATTTCTCCAATACGGGGCATTTCAGACATTAAAGTTTCCTTGGGATATCCTCCCTTGGTTCCTAATACCACCAAGGCACCCTCTGTAGGGTCACCTATAATCTCATCAGCCCCCTTTTTTAAATGTGCATCATTACACAGTACCCCTGCCCTTAGAAGTCTTTCCAGTGCAGGAGAAGTCTGAACTTCCATCTTGTCAGAACTGCCTTCTCTTTTAATTTCTCCTTCTGTTGTGTATCCTCTGCCTGTTACTTCCCATAAATTTTCTCCGTCAAAAATCTTTACGACGGTCATTTTATTTTGGGTTAAAGTTCCTGTTTTATCTGTACAAATAACGGTTGTACTGCCCAGTGTTTCAACTGCTCCAAGTCTTTTCATTATGGCGTTTTTCTTAATCATCTTTTGCATACCTAAAGCCAATACGACTGTTACCACCGTAGGAAGACCTTCCGGTATAGCGGCAACGGCCAGACTCACTGCAATCATAAAAATTTCGATAATTTCCTGCCTCCTAAAAAGCCCTAATAAGAAAATAACAGCGCATATTCCTAAACATATACTACCTAAAAGTTTGCCCAGCTGATCCAGCTTCCTTTGAAGCGGTGTTGCACCTTCTTCTACGGTTTCTAGCATGGAAGCAACTTTTCCTATCTCGGTATTCATTCCTGTTGCTACAACAATGCCTTTTCCTCTGCCATAGGTCACCACAGTACTCATAAAAGCGGAATTGACTCTGTCGCCGATCCCTGCGTTTTCTTCAACCACTTCATTGGCAAATTTCTCAACGGGAACCGATTCTCCTGTCAAAGCCGCTTCTTCAATTTTCAGATTAACACTTTGAACCAGTCTAAGATCAGCAGGGATATAGTCTCCGGCCTCTAAAATGACCACATCACCCGGCACTAATTCAGAAGAAGATACTTTTTCTAAATTTCCTTCCCGGATAACCTTGGCTTGAGGCGCTGCCATATCTTTTAGTGCTTTAAGGGCATTACTGGCGCGATTCTCCTGGAAAACTCCCAGTATAGAATTCAAAATAACAATCACTAAAATAATGATAGCATCCGTTCCTTCGCCTACTGCCATGGATACAATACTTGCTCCGATTAAAATGAATACCAGGAAATCCTTAAATTGGTCCAAAAACATCTGAAGGATTCCTCTGCGTTCCTTTTCCTGAAGACGATTTTCTCCATATTCTTTTAATCTTTTAGAGACTTCTTCTTTAGAAATGCCCTTATCAACATCTGTATTAAATTCTTTTATGACTTCTTCTATACTTTTCTCATAAAACGCTTTCATATTCTTCCTCCCATACTATTCTCTGATACAGTATGTGTTATTATAAGGTATTCTATAAATTTTTCTCTTTGCCCATAGTAATCAGGAATGTATTACCTGATTCATAGTATTTGAGCCCGTCTATAAATTATGCTTTCACAATTGAAAAAAATATGCCTATTCAGTTATAATATAAGAAAAAAGAGGGGGAATCATCATGGCACCAAAAAAAGATTTCTATAAAATCAATGCTCAAAAACTTCTATCTGCTTTTGAAAAAAGATATATAGAAGGATATTACTGCGAAACAAAAGAAGAAGCGTTAAAAAAAGCATTAGAACTTATAGAAAAGGACTCTACCGTATCTTGGGGAGGTTCTATGACTCTGGATGAAATAGGTCTCCTGGATGCATTAAGAAAAGGGGATTACTCTCTTTTAGACAGAGGCACTGCAAAGAATAATGATGAACTGAATGAAATTTTTCATAAAGCATTTTCTGCCGATTATTATTTTATGAGTTCCAATGCTATTACTTTGGATGGAAAACTAGTCAATATTGATGGAACCGGCAATAGGGTTGCTGCCTTAATCTACGGACCTAAAAATGTTATCATCATCGCTGGAATGAACAAAGTTGTTCCTGACGAAGAGTCTGCAATAAAAAGAGCAAGAAATATCGCTGCTCCTATCAATGCGATTCGCCTCAGCAAACAAACTTCCTGTACCAGTGTAGGAAGCTGTAAAGATTGTTTATTACCTGATTCTATTTGTTCACATATTGTAGTGACCCGTATATCAAAAGTTCCAAACCGAATCAAGGTTATATTGGTTGGGGAAGACTTAGGGTATTAAAAAATAGAAAAAAGACGCGGGAAAAATTTTCCTGCGTCTTTTTTAGTATAATGGGTATTTAGCTACTAATTCTGCAACTTTTTCAGCTGCCTTTGCTTTATTTCCTTCAAAATCTTTTAAGGTCATTGCAATAATATCTCCAATCACTTCCATATCTTCTTCTTTCATGCCTCTTGTAGTCACTGCCGGAGTACCTAATCGGATACCGCTGGTTACAAAAGGACTTTGAGGATCGAAAGGAATTGTGTTCTTATTACATGTAACACCTATTTCATCCAATCTCTTTTCTGCTTCCTTTCCGGTTAAATCTAAGTTTCTAAGATCCACCATCATCAGATGGTTGTCCGTACCTCCGGATACCAGATTTAAACCTCTTTCCATTAAAGCGTTTGCCAAAGCTTTTGCATTCTTTACGATTTGCTGCTGATAAGACTTAAATTCATCGCTTAATGCTTCTTTGAAACTTACTGCTTTTGCAGCAATGACATGCATTAATGGTCCCCCTTGGATTCCGGGGAATATGGATTTATCAATCAATTTTGCAAATTCTTCTTTGCAGAGAATCATGCCACCTCTTGGCCCTCTTAAAGTCTTATGGGTTGTAGTGGTAACAAATTCAGCATAAGGAACTGGATTTGGATGCAGTCCTGCAGCAACCAACCCTGCAATATGGGCCATATCTACCATTAAATAAGCACCTACTTCATCCGCAATTTCTCTGAACTTTGCAAAGTCAATAATTCTTGGATATGCACTGGCTCCAGCAATAATCAGCTTTGGTTTATGTTCTTTAGCAATTGCCCTTACACTGTCATAATCTATATATCCAGTCTTTTCATCTACACCATAAGGTACAATATTATAGTGTTTTCCAGACATGTTCACAGGACTTCCGTGGGTTAGATGACCTCCATGGGAGAGATTCATTCCCATTACTGTATCTCCAGGATTTAAAACTGCAAAAAATACAGCCATATTTGCCTGGGCTCCGGAATGAGGCTGAACATTGGCATGGTCTGCACCAAAAATTTTCTTTGCTCTTTCAATAGCTAGGTTTTCAACCATATCAACATATTCACAACCACCATAATATCTTTTCCCCGGATAACCTTCTGCATATTTGTTGGTAAGAGGAGAACCCATTGCTGCCATGACTGCCTTTGAAACAAAATTTTCAGAAGCAATCAATTCAATTTTATTATTCTGTCTGCCTATTTCTTTTTCCATAGCCTGTGCTACTTCTAAATCTACCTTCTGTATTTCTTCAAAAGAGTACATTTTTTATTACCTCCCGACTTATTAATAAGAAATATTATAGCATAATGTAGATATAAATAAAATACAATTTACTTTATTGATTTAAATAAATAAAGCGGCATAAAAATAATTATTTATTCTTTATATCCTCACAATCGCTAAGTTGCAGGGTCAAAGCCTTTGCCGAGATAAGCAGCTCTCTGATGGAAAGTCCCAATGAAACCATAAGCAAAACCAAGCTGCAGGCAAATGTAAACTCCGCTAACCTATAATGATTTAAGAAAATCAGGAACATACAAAAGACGCATAAGAAAAAACTGCATACACCAAAAATCTGCATATTACGAATCAGTAAAATACGCTTTTGAAGATTTTCAATCTGTCCCGATAAAACCTCATCTGGCTCCTCTTTAAATCTTGCATGAAGATCTCGAACCAATTGAGCCAGTACAAGAAATCGGTTGGTATAAGCCAAAAGTAATAAAGAGATTGCAGGGAATAATAAAGCAGGAGTCGTCAATGTTAATTCCATATATACCACCCTCTCAAAATATAAAATAATCTATTTGTTTTATATTTAATAAGTTTGAAATTTGAATACAATACCTGTATTATATTAATCGAAACATATTTTATATTGTAATATTCGTCAGATTTTCTATTCATTTTAAATGAAGGTGATTGATTATGCAACATAAAACACTATTAAAATTTGCAATTCAGGCAGGAGAAATTATGCTAAAAAGCGGTGCCGAAACCTATCGTGTGGAGGATACTATTGAACGAATACTATCCGTTCATCATTTAGATGTTATCGAGGCCTTTGTCACTCCAACAGGTATTTTTGCAACAATTGATGATGAATCCATGGAAATGACCACTCTTGTTAAAAGGATTCGGCATCGTTCTATTCGTTTAGATAAGGTTGCACTGGTAAACGATCTTTCCAGACGATTTACAGAGGGGAAGATATCTCTTGAAAATGCAATGGCAGAACTTAATGCGATTGACCAAAGACTTCCTTATCCCTATTATATCATGGTTGGATCTACTGGACTGGTTTCAGCATTTTTTACTGCAGTATTTGGTGGAAATGTAAGAGACTGTATCGTCTCATTGGCCATTGGCATTTTTCTTGCAATAATGCAGTACTTTTTCCGCAAAGCAAAAACTTCCAGATTCCTCATTGATCTTATTGGAGGTTGTTTAATTGGAAGTATTGCCCTATTGTTTACCAGATTAATCCCTTTTACAAATCTGGATCAAATTATCATTGGTTCGATTATGCCCCTTGTCCCCGGAGTTGCAATTACCAACGCTATAAGAGATACTATTGAAGGCGATTTGTTATCTGGGGTTTCCAGAGCTGTCGAAGCCTTTTTTGTAGCCATATCTATTGCCACAGGGGTGGGTATCGTTCTGAAAATTGGATTTGCCCTTACAGGAGGGATATTATGATTCTTCAAACCATCAGTGCATTTTTTGCGACTTTCTTTTTTGCAGTTCTCTTTAATATTTCTAAAAAGCAGCTTTTATTTTGTGGAGGAATCGGTGCTTTTGGATGGTTTATCTATCTTTTATTTGTTAAATTGACAGGTTCTGTGGTTCTGGCAAATTTTATCAGTGCTCTTGGTATCAGCCTGATTTCCAGGATATTTTCTATCATTAGAAAAGTTCCTGTTACAGTTTTCTTAATATCTGGAATAATTACTCTTGTTCCCGGAGCAGGCATGTATCGCACCATGTATGCTATGCTCTCACAAAATTTTGAAGAAACCGCCTTTTATGGCGCTCAAACTCTTCAAGTTGCCGGAGTCATTGCCATCACTATTATTTTTACATCTTCCCTGCCTATAGGAACAAAAAAGCGTTAAGTATTCTCTTGAAATTATTTCCATCAATTGTTGGAACATTTATTGTTAAGACAAAATTTTCATGTTAATTGATATATTTTGGAATATTATTGGAAATAATTAACCATAATACAAAAATGGATAGTTATCAAGAGAGTTCTTATAGGAGGGTGACAATGAAAAAATTTAACCACCTAAAATTAAGCTATTTCGTTGGATTTTTGATTATATTGCTTTTAAATGGCTCGATCTTATATGCAGAAATAAATGAATCCTTTAAAGCTTCCCAAAAAAATATTGTCTTGTCTTCTACATGGGGTATAGTCAGTCAGGATTGCATTAACATAAGACAATACCCGGATTCAAATTCAAGAATTCTGGATATGGCTAATAAAAATGATGTCCTTATCGTCACGGGCAAATATAAAAAATGGTATCGAATCCAGTATAAAAATAGATCTGCCTGGATTTTTGCACAGTATCTTGAAGGATACAATCTCCCTTTAATACAGGAAATTATTCCAATGACAAAAGAAGAATCCTTAAGAAGGCAAATTGTCCACTATGCAAAACAATTTATCGGAACGCCTTATTGTTATGGCGGAACCGATTTAAGAAAAGGAGTGGACTGCTCCGGATTTACCCAAGCGGTTATGAAAAATTTCGGTATTTCTATACATAGAACTTCCATTGGTCAATTTTATAATGGAACTTTAGTAAAAAAAGCGGATTTAAACCCAGCAGACCTGGTATTCTTTGATACCTCCGGAAGAAATAATGGTAAGATATCTCATGTAGGACTGTATATAGGCAACAATAAATTTATTCATGCTACCAATACAAAAGGAGTAAAGATAGATGATTTATCCCATGGTTATTACAAAAAGAATTATGTATTAGCTGCATCAGTGATTAATAAAAAATAATCACACCTTTTAATAGGAAATTCCTCTGAATTTCCTATATAATAAAAAAATAAGCGGGAACTTTCCCGCTTATTTTTTTATTATATGATGCATATTTCAAAAACTTATGCTTATACTACTACTTCTTCTATACAACTGAATACATTAAGAGGTATGCCGTCGGTAACATCTCCCCCTACTAAATAAGCACGAACTGCAACTCTTTCTCCTGTAGGTGGCGTAACAAGTACCGGATAGGTGAAGTTCGTTTGATAGTCCACCACATTGCCTTCAGAATCTGGGTTCGTTCCTACTAATGTGTTTAATACGTTAAAAGTTGTGCCATCATATGTTCCAATCTCTACAATAATACCTGCAGGGGGACCGTCATCACTAATAAAGTATGAGTGAATACCGGTAATCCTTACTGGTTGATCATCAGCATATTCTACAAATCCATCGGCAGCAAATGCGCCTGTAGCAGCACAATTTGGAATTGCATCAAAAATGTCTTCTAAAAGAGTATAGATATCTCCTTCCGGTGCAAGAGTAGTATTAATGCTACACAGTAAGTCAATAATAGATTGGTCATTGCATTGGGTTGGATCGCCCAAAGCTTCCATAACGGCTTGCAACCATCCCTTTAAGCCTTCACCGCAGTCTCCCGTACAGAATCTTAATGCATTTTTTTTCATCAAATCTCCTCCTTTTTATAATAATAGACATTGATAATTAGATGATTGGCTCTACTATAGTTTATGAAACAACCTTTTTATAAGTGACTTTTTAATAATTTTTTCAGCAATCTTCTCGTAATTATTACATGCTTTTTGATTATCTTTCTTTATACTTCCCGCTTATCTTATGTACGTTTTCTTAAGTGTCAAATCCGTCTAAGAATTTTTATTGTTTTTCTTTTCCTGTAACTCATCCTTTAACGTATTGAATAATTTTTCTGCCATTTTCATTTTTTTAATGATTATGATAAATTCGTCTAGAAGAGTTTGTAAATCTGATAAGCCTTGTTGTACTTTTTCTTCTAATTCTTCCAGTTCTTCTTCGTATTCTTCTTCCTGTTCTTCTTGCAACAGCAGGTCTTTGTCTTCTTTTTTTTTTCTTCCTTTTCTGGTCTGAAACTCTCTTCAGCTTTTTTTCTAAGAGCCTTTTCGATCAAGTCTTCTTTTTTTCGGGATAAATAGTAAGTTCCTGTTTGAATTTTTTCTATCTTCAGATCATCCTCTCCCTTCAATATTTTTTAAGCTAATACATACTATGCAATTTGTCCTTTTAAAGTTCTTTTTTCGACAATTCTCTACTCTTTTTTTGAGAGGTGTTTTATTGTATAGGAAATACAGAGGAATTTCCTATGCAATAAAAAAAGAATAGTCCGAGGGCTATTCTTTCAAAACATGATTTTAATTTATTAATCAATACAATCTTTCTTACAATATACAGCAGTTAAAGTACCATATTTGCTTGTTGGAACAAATACTCCTCCCGTTGTTGAATAGAAAGCGAGTTCTACCTCTACAGGCCCTTTTACCAACAATGGATGAACAAATGTTGTTTCGTATCTTTCAACTCCAAGGCTGATAAGGTCATCTCCAAAGCCATCTTGGAAAACAATATTTCCTTCTCTGTCTCTCACTGTAATCACTGCAAAATCAACAGGGGGTTCGACTGTATCAGCAAATTCAAAAAATGCTGCATGAATCTTTGTAAGGAATGCTTTATCTTCTTCAATGTCTAAGGTAAGTGTAGGCACTGCACTGTCTATGCTATTCACTGTTTGAGATACAGAAACACAAGTTCCTTTAATTTTACCAAGTTTGCACAATAGTCCGCAGCAGCAGTTTTTTAATACTTCTCTAATTGCCTCTAATTGTTGTGGAATTCCTTTTTCTTTGCCTTTATTGCAGCCACTATCTTTCATATAAATCCTCCTTTTATTAAATTTTAAAGTTTTTTTCACTATATTTTATGAAATTGTTTCTAATAAAGTTACAAAATCCGATATGCTACGATATAAGTTCTCCTGTTTTATGCAGGAGAACTTTTTTGATGACAGAATTCTACTCTTCTTCGTCATCACAGGATTTACGTACTGGAACTTCATCTACACATCCAAGATCTTCTTTTTGTGGAGGATTGAAAATTTCAAATGGGAATTCCATACTTTCAAAGACATCACATGGATTAAGCGGAGAAACATCTGCACATTGGTTTGGTTTGCAGAAACCTTTAGATTCAACCAGTAAGTTAACTAATCTGAACAACTTAATAATAGAGAATAATCCAATAGTCAGATTAATATCATTCAATGCGCCTTCTATGCAGTCGCAGCCTAGGGAGTTTACACAGTCATTCAAATTAGAATCCAGCAATACTGCTTTTGCTTCAACCAATACATATGGCGCTTCTTCTAAAACATTGGATTCTGGCTGGAATAGATTACTTGCAATGGTAATTTCAGAACCTTCGCTTCCAAAAAGTAATACTGCTTTCTTGAATGTTGTTCCTACTTCAATAAATTCTCTTTCAACAGAATCGTATCTTAAGATAATTGGGCATCCCTCTGAATTTAGGAATCCAAGTTTAAATTTAAAGATGTATTTTACATGTACATTATAATACTTCGGTCTGAAAGCATCCTGTTTTCTGTCTGTTTCTATTTTATAGAGTTTGAAATCTTTAACTACAATATCTGTAGCTCCTGAAGGTACATTAATCGGTGAGCCTTTTCCTGCAGCAACTACTTGCCCACTCTCGGTTGTAATTGTCTGACATTCCATTGAAAAAGGTCTTTCCAACATCTCAGGTGTCAAGCAATCTTGTTGCCTACATTGGTCGTATACTTTTAAAGCTATAATACACTCATCTTTTATTCTGCTATATGCAGCCATACTATTTCCCCCTTTAATTAGGTTTTAGAATAAGGACTAAGTTTATGGTTTCTCTCATTACCATAATATGTGATGTTAAAAATTGTGTTCCATTATGTAAGCAAAATTTAAATTGAAGAGCAAACGCCTCCGTCTAGGAGGCGTTTGTTTAAACATTATCTTTTCTTCGGGCATTCTTCTGCTGGAGTTGGATCTTCTACTTCAGAGAAACAATGATTAATGGATTTTGGTTTGCAGCATAATTCCAATGGTTGAATGCTTTGTTCAAGAAGATCCCCTTCAACAAAATCAAGACACGCATTTTCTGGTTCAATATCCGCTGGAATGCATTTTGGAGGAACGCAAAGTCCTTTATGAGGAATCTTGTATTGTACAAAGTAAATGGACTTGATATAAAGGGTTAATCCGATTGCTACACTTAAAGAATCCACATCGAGATTAACAACCTTTGCTAATGCCTGAACAACAATACCTTGACGCAATGCATTGTTTCCATTGTCTCCATCTTCAACAAAGCCTAAGAAACTTACCACAGGTTCGCATTCGCATTTGAGCTTGTAAGAAACGCCATATGGTGCATATACATCTATAGCAACAGCAACTGGATTCGTTTCATTATCGAAGTAAGGATCTTCTTCATCTCCAGGCAAATATTGAATTGTGAAGCATTGTTCAGCGATTACTCTGCAGTTTCGATCGATTACCTTTGCAGCAAAAGTAACGTCAATTTGTGAAAGGGTAACTCTTACACAATTCGGTCTGCGAACTAAAGTTTCTACAGCGGATCCGTTATCTTTTCCAAAATTAAAATCAATATCAATAACACGAAGTTCAATTCCTGCTACATCGTCTCTTTCAAAGTCTACATCATCAAATATTTTGTCTAAGTTGTCAACAACTCTGCAAAGATTAATTCCACATTCATCAAATACAACCGGCGCTACAATAGTCAATAATTTTGGTTCTCCCAGTGGGGGGCATACACAAGCGTCTTCAGCCGGATTAATTGCTTCTTCAGGTTTGCATACTGGGCATTCGCCAGTAATAGGTCTTTGGAATATTCTGCCTCTAACTTGATTGTTACCACAACATGCCATAAAAAATTCCCTCCTTAAAGATATTAATTTCAATACCATATTATGTGAAAATTGTCGATGTTGTTACTAAACATAAATAAGAAGTTTTAGAATATATATAATATGATAAAGAAATTTTAGGAGGTTTTCCCATGTCTTGCTTTTTAAAACTTCGGGACCAAAGCTTAATTCTTGTGGATTTTAATATACGAAACGGTTTGTATTACCAAGTTTTCAAAAAAAATCACCCCTCTCGTCCTCATCTACTACTATCTAATGGAACCCATGAATATACTGCTTTTTTAGACGAAAAAGGTCATTTTCACGTCATTGTCAAAAATAGTAGAAATCAAATCATTCATCTTAAAGAAACCTCTGACCAAATCATAAAGGAAGTATTGCTGGATGATCCAAATAATACATTTAATATAGACAATATTTACGCAATCTCTGCCAAAAATCAAATTCATCTTTTTTATTACGCCGACCATCCATCTACCAAAACTCCAGAACTTATTTATCATTTAGTCAACGAACCCTTGACTACACCAAAACCTATAGCTACCCTTTATAGCCGCAGCATCAATTATGATTGTATTCGAAATCATGGTGAACTTTATTTGGCTATGATCGTAAAAAAAGAAGATATTTATTCTATAGATATTAAACATTTTGAAAACTTCAAAGACTTATCGTTTCAAACTTCTACCCCGGTATCCTCTGAGTTTCCTATTATATACTGCAAATTATGTATCGATACAAATGGCATTATGCATTTGATTTATGTTCAGGAACAATATGGAAAATTTCAACTGATGCATCAATGCAAAGATAAGGAATGGTCTAAAGAAAACTTGCTTTATTCCTGCGGTTATCCCATTAAACCAGTTATTTTTCTCTATAATGATGCACTTTGGATTAACTGGAATGAAAATGGCATCATTAAAGCAATTTTATCCGTCGATCAAGGAAACAGTTTTTCAAAACCAATTCTAGCTTCCATAGAAGATTCTGATATAACCCTGCATTCCTATGATGCAGATCCAGAATCTTCCCACTCACTTATTTGCAACCAGTTGTACGGTATTGCCTATCCCTCTCCTAAATTTGCAGTACTTCACAGCCTGGATATGGATGGCATTCATTTTAATATGACACCTAACACAGAACTTAAGTTGTATCTGAATGCTATTAAAAATACTCTTAATCTTTCTGTTTCAAAATCAGCATTAGAAGAAGAAAATATAAATCTTAAAAATGAGATCCTTGAACTTCATCAAATCCAACAGAATATCACCAATCAATACAACGAACTTGCAGAACTTACAAAAAAAATTCAGGAAGAAGGAAAAAAGTGGAGAGACCTATATTTTAAAGAGAAGACAGAAATAGAGTTCTATAAAAAAAGAGTCAGACAATTAGAAAAGTCCCTCCTCTTAAATAACCAAAATACTGATCCCCATTCATCAGAATTACAGGAAGGAAGCAATCTAATAGAATCAGAGAAAAGTATCGTAAAAGAATCAGATGTTCAAGAAGGAGAATAATTCTATGTTATGTTATGTAAAAAAGCATTGCCTTTGATTATTAAAGGCAATGCTTTTTTGATTCTCTTTATCTACTTTCCAGTGGAATGTACTCCCGTTTAGGTGCCACACTTTTAAAAGCAGGACGAACGATTTTCCCTGCATTCGTTAATTCTTCCAGGCGATGGGCACACCATCCGGCAACTCTGGAAATTGCAAAAATAGGCGTATAGAGTTCTTCTGGAATGCCTAACATTTCATAAATAAATCCGGAATAGAAATCCACATTGGCACAAACACCTTTATACATTTTACGATGTTTTTCAATAACCTCTGGTGCCAGTTTTTCAACTTTCTTGTATAAATTGAATTCTTCTTCAAAATGCTTTTCATTTGCCAAGGCTTCTGCATAGTCTTTTAAAATTTCTGCCCTTGGATCAGAAATCGAGTATACGGCATGACCAACACCATAAATAAGTCCAGAGCGATCAAATGCCTCTTTATTTAAAAGTTTGGTTAGATAATGTCTAATGGCTTCATCGTCATTCCAATCTTTAATATTTTCTTTAATATCTTTAAACATATGCCTTACTTTAATGTTTGCTCCTCCGTGTCTTGGTCCTTTTAAAGAACCTATCGCAGCAGCAATGGCAGAATAGGTATCCGTACCTGTAGAAGTTACTACATGAGTAGTAAATGTTGAATTATTTCCTCCGCCATGTTCTGCATGGATCACTAAAGATAAATCCAATAAAGTCGCCTCTAATTTGGAATATTTTGAGTCAGGACGAAGCATATGAAGAATATTTTCTGCAATACTGAGTTCTGGTTGAGGACTATGTAATACCAGACTCTTGTTAAGATATTGATGAACATAGGTTTGATATCCGTACACAGCAATAAGCGGAACACTTGCAATCAATTCTATGCTTTGTCTTAGCACGTTTTCTATACTAATATCATCTGCATTTTTATCGGTACTATATAAGCTAAGCACACCTCTTCCTAAAACATTCATAATATCTTTGCTTGGAATATGTAAAACAGTCTTACGAGCAAATTCCGCTTTAGAAGTTTGAGCATCGGATAATAATTCTTTAAACTGCTGGAGTGCTGATTTGTCAGGGAGGGTGCCACAAAGTAAGAGATAGGCTGTCTCTTCAAATCCATATCTTCCTTCTTTTAAGAAGCCTTGTGTGATTTCTTTAATATCAATACCTCTGTAACTTAAACGACCGGGCACAGGGATAAGTTCATTTTCATCTAAGATATAAGCATGTACTTCTCCTACTTCGGTTAATCCTGCAAGAACGCCTTTGCCGCTAATATCCCTAAGTCCACGTTTTACCTCATATTTGGTATACAATTCTGGATTAATATAATTAAACTCTTTGGCTTTAATACTCAAATCTTTTATCAGCTTATCCTTTTCTTGTTCAGACAATTTTATATTCATCATATCCATATACCCCCTCCTCAAATTAATTTTATATATTTTATCACGGCTTATGATGGATTACAAGAAAAGGATTTTAAAATTAGAAATAATTTTATGGGTTGTACTATTTTTCTTTGATAGGTCATATAAATTAATATAAAGCTAAGTATGGGCATTTCTATATGAATAAACAATATCAACTATGAAGTGTATGGGCGAGGGCTACTCGCCTTAAAATGGGAGGAAGATAAAATCATGACAAAAGAAAGAATAAATTACTATATCATAAAGCAGAGCAAAGGAACATTATGGGCATTTTTCCACGACGATAAAGATGGCATCTGCTGTACAACTTATACTTATGATACTTGGTCCAACAGAGAAATCATCTTTAAAGACGGAACTAAAAACTTCTCTGTATATCTTGATCATCGAGATCAGATTCATATATTTTGTCAGGATATTTCAGGAAACATCCTATTATATCGATACACTTCTAATGAATGGAAATCCGAAATACTTTTATACAGTAAAACTGGATTTTTGGATTCTTTACACTTTGATGCCATCTTTCATGGAGAAGACTTATTCTTATTTTATAATTTAAAAGATCCCAATAACAACAGACATGCTTTAGTTCAACAAGTAGCTGTGAAAGGAACCCATTGGAATACTCCTTCTCTGATCGATTATATTGAACCTTTAGATAATCAGCCCTTCTCTGTTTATAGAGATTCTAACAATCATATCCTACTTTTTTATCAAAAGCAGCAAGATGGATGTCAGTTAGGTTATAAAAAGTACTCTGCCAATATGAATGCCTGGAGCAATTTTTATCCCTTTGATGAAAACAGATTTTCATTTGCCGATCAATCCATACTACTAAATAACCAAAATATTCATTGTCTGTATATCAAAAAAGAAAAGTACTATGCAACATTATTTTATAGATTTAAGAACGAAACACAATGGGAACCTCCTCAAAAAATATTTGAAAAAGCAGCAATTAGCTCATGTTCTTTATTTATGATTGACGATCATCTGTGGGCAGCCTGGATGTCGGATGGGAAATTATACAGCTGCTATTCCACCGATTGGGGGAAGACATTCTCAAATCCTTCTGTTCATTTCAGTGATAGACCTATTTTACCTGTTAAAGCTTTTTATCAAAGTAATTTTTTACAGGAACAAAAGCGTTTGTATGCCAATGAAATATATATCCGTCCGGAGAAACAAATAGAATTTTTAATTATTCCCGATGTCTTTCCTATCATATCCGGAAAATCTGCTCCATTAGAGGATACTTTTATCCCTGCGACAGAGAAAGTAGATAATTATTTAAATGAAATAAAAATACATCTTAATGAAGTCTACGATGAACTTTATATATGCAAAAAACAATTAAGGGAAAAGGAACATCAAATTGCTCAACTAAAATACACATTAAAAACAAAAAACCAGGACTTGTCCAGAATAACCTATGAACTGAACAAAGCCAATGAAATACATAAAAAGGAACTCTCAGCTTTAAAAGAAAAAAACAATAATCTGGAAAGAGAATTAGAACAAAAAAATAACGAGATTAAAATATTAGAAGAAAAAATTATTGCGCAAAGAAAAGGAATGAATATTTTAAAACAAGAATTAGAAATTAGAAAAGCCCCCTTAATTATTACTGCTAATGAGGATGTAAGTTATCCAAAACAAAATAAGACTTCTCTTCTAAGACGGATCTTCAGCTTTGAAGACGATCATACGAATTAATCATTTTTCTTTTCTTCTGATATAATTTTTTCTAAGAGATCTGCAGCTTCTTCAATTAATATGCTGCAATTGCCATAATACTCCCGAAGACTTTTTAACTGGCTGCAATTAAGTGCATGATGCAAATCGTGAAATGCATCAATATAACGCATTCTAAGACGCTTTACAGTTTTTTCATCAAAGAGTAGTCCAAAAATCATCGTTGCAGCAGAAATAAGGGTACAAGTACTTCCAATGCCTAGTCCTGTATTTAAACCTTTACATACATCATAACATTCCTGTGGAATATTTAATCCATAATGCTCTTCTGCAGCTTTTAACATACATTGAGAACAATTATACCCTTTGTTATAATAGTAAACTGCTTTTTCTTTCATAAAAAAACCTCCTTTTCTTCATTATATGAAGGATAAGGAGGTTTGTTCTTTTATTATTCAATTTTCTACAATTTCCACTACTGCAGGACGATAATTTTGGTTTTTCCATTTGTCTTCCTTCAAACGAATCCATAAATAAGTAACGCCCATAAATAAGATAGCCCCAATAATTCCTGCAGGTTCCTGAGCTGAAACATATCCTAACTTATTTGAACCAAAATATCCTGTGAAGAAACCTAAGAACAACGCTATTAATGGCAACCCGTACATAATTAATGTTGCCTTTAGAAAATCGGAATAGGCTAAATCTATGCCTACTCTATCGCCTACTTTAGCATTACAGAGGTTATCCGCTTCTAAAATCATTTCTTCAGACTGATGTCCATGACTACATGCCCCGCATTTCTGACAGGCTTCATTTCTCACCAGGCTTACTATGGCATATCTATCTTTAATTGCAATGACTCTTCCGATCTCTTTTCCTGTTTCACTCATGTTATCACCTCCAAAGAACCATTGTAGTATCTTATTTTATTAAATCTTTAATCACTTCTCCTGCAATAATAAGTCCTGCAACAGAAGGAACAAAAGAAATACTTCCAGGTATTTGACGTTTTTCAAGGCAAGTTCTGTCCTTATTCGTACAAATACATCCTTCTCTACAGGTAGTGACTTCTTCTTCTCTCGGCTTAATAGGAGGTTCCTTGGAATAAACTACTTTTAATGAATCTACATTGCGTTTTTTTAGTTCTTTTCTCATTACTTTAGCCAAAGGACAAATCGAAGTATTATAAATATCATCTACTTCAAACTTTGTAGGATCTAGTTTATTCCCCGCTCCTAAACAGCTGATAATAGGGATATTTCGTTTTTTTGCTTGAAAGACCAGTTCTATTTTTCCTGTTACTGTATCAATTGCATCTACAATATAATCACAATCATCATCAATTTCATCAGAGGTTTCTGGAAGGAAAAAAGTCTGATGGGTTATGACTTCTGCTTTAGGATTAATCTCTAAAATACGCTGTTTCATCACTTCAACTTTAGGTTTCCCCACTGTTTTTCTTGTAGCATGAAGCTGACGGTTAATATTTGTTAAGCATACAGCATCATCATCCACAAGAATAAATTTACCAATACCTGAGCGAACCAACCCTTCCACGGCAAAACTTCCTACGCCACCTATACCAAAAACAGCAACCTTGCTTTGATAAAGTTTTTCCATTGCTTCTTTACCCAATAGAAGTTCTGTTCTAGAAAATGAATGCAGCATAATGTCTCTCCTTTAAAAACGTCTCTTCTTTAAGTATTCATTTTACTATTTCCGAGTATTTATGTCAAATATAATATTCGAAGAGCCGTATCTTATATATTGAGGAACACATTAACTTTCTACTGAGTTTTACGGCCTTTTAAACATAGAAGAAATCCAATGACGATAAAAGCAATAGGAATTATTCTAGGTGCAAAACGCAGGATAAATCCAACAGAAAATCCCATAAAGAACATAAATCCAAATGCCAGAAGTATGCCACCAGGAATTAAAGGCCATTTTCCTATTCCAGGATATCCCAGAATATACATTGTAATAAATGCAACCCCCATACTTCCAAAGAATAAGGTTGGAGCCATCATCCCTGTTGCCAATCCACTAACGAGCAGACCTATAAATATACCGAACCAAATTAAAATAGAAGCGGGGATTAGGAATCCTGTCATACGTTTTGAAAAATACAGTATCATAAAAATAGAGCCGGGGATTATAAATACCATCGGAGCAATAATGGTTCCTGCATTAATATAAACTCTTGGGAAAACCCCTATAATGCCCAGGAAACCAATGGTCATTCCCGTTACCAATGCCCATGTCTTCCTCTTCGTATAATAGAGTAAAAGAAGTGCAGTAGCTACAAATAAAACAGGTAAATTTCTCATCTTAATAAATGGGAGATCCACCCATTGACTAAGCAAAGAGTATAATCCCACCACCACTAAAATAACTCCTATTAAGGCTTGATTTTTTTTATCGTTCATATTCGAACCTCCCTGTGTCACCATCTTTGTGTAAACCACTTTGGTTTATTTATATTTATCTATATATACTCTATTTTACACAAAAAGTCTGCTTATAGTATAGATAAATTATCAGGGTAGATTCCTTCTTCTTGCATTTTGGTAATCGCTTCTACAATTGTTTCTTTATCTTCCCGGTAAGTTACGCCATACCATCTGTCTTGGGATTCAAGAACTTTTACCAGTGCTTTTTTACTCTTTATAAGATTATTTACCACCTCTGGCAAGTAGAATTCTGCTTTTAGAGGGTTGGTTTCCAAGGCTTTGTCTAAAAAAGCCGGAAAGGCCAACTTTAGTTCTTCCATAATACTCGGAGTAAATCCCCATAAATTCATAGATACGATACTTTTACCAGGAAGGGTAATCCAATGAGCTCCATCCTCAGTATACTGAATGCATCCGTCTCTTTTTTCAATACGGGTACGTTCATGAATGGAGTCTAAATAGCCATTCTCATCGACAGTACATACGCCTCTTGCCACATGCCCATGATCTGTAAGGGTATTTTCTAAAATATAGCCCACCATAGCATAACGATTTTTCTCATTATCCTCTGTATTTGCAAGAAAATCATAAATCAGTTTAAATGCATTCCTGCCGTAATAATCGTCTGCATTAATCACTGCAAAAGGGCCCTTAATGATATCTCGACATGCAAGAATTGCATGACCGGTTCCCCAAGGTTTGGTTCTTCCTTCTGGTACGACATACCCTTTAGGAAGATCGTCCATCTCCTGATAGGCATATTCTAACTCTACATGCTTAGAAAGTCTGTCCCCTATAATTTTCTTAAAATCACTTTCTATTTCCTTCTTAATGACACAAACAACTTTCTTAAAACCTGCTTTCCTCGCATCATAAATTGAAAAATCCATGATGATTTCTCCATTTTTACCAATGGGCTCTATTTGCTTAAGACCACCGTACCTGCTGCCCATACCGGCAGCCATTATCACTAATGCTGGTTCTTTCATAGCAATCTCCTCTGTTTACAATAATTCATTTTAGGCTTCATATCCATTAGGGTTTTGAAGCTGCCAACGCCAACTGTCCTCACACATTTTTTCCAAACCAAACTTCGCTTCCCAGTTTAATTCATGTTTAGCTTTTGAAGGGTCCGCATAACATTCTGCGATATCTCCAGGCCGACGTGCAACGATTTCGTAAGGAATACTCCTTCCTGATACTTTTTCAAAAGCCCGTATCATTTCCAATACAGAATATCCTGTCCCCGTTCCCAGATTATATACAACCAAGCCACAATTTTGTTTTAGCTTATTGAGGGCAGCTATATGTCCGTCTGCTAAATCCAGGACATGAATGTAATCCCGAACTCCGGTACCGTCCTTCGTATCGTAGTCCCCGCCAAAAACTTGCAGCTTCTTTAGTTTACCCACTGCAACCTGAGTAATATACGGTACAAGATTATTGGGAATGCCCTTGGGATCTTCTCCAATCAAACCGCTCTCATGTGCCCCTATGGGATTGAAATATCTAAGAATTGCAATATTCATGTCCGGAGCGGCATGATGTACATCCTTTAATATCTGCTCTATCATAAGCTTTGTCTGTCCATAGGGGTTGGTAGCAGAAAGGGGAAAATCCTCTCTTATCGGAACAGACTTCGGCACTCCATAAACCGTTGCAGAAGAACTAAATACAAAGTTCTTTACGCCAAACTTTTGCATCGTTTCCAGTACTACAATAGCAGACTGCAGATTATTGTCATAATATCTAAGAGGAATTGCTACCGATTCGCCTACGGCCTTATAGGCAGCAAAGTGAATCACAGCATCTATTTTCTCATTTTGAAAAATTTCTTCTACCTCGCCACGGTTGCACATATCGGCACAATAAAATTTTAATCTTTTTCCTATAATTTTTTCAACCCGCTTAACCGCTTCTACTTTACTATTATAAAGATTATCGGCTATTACAACGTCAAAACCATTTTCAATTAGTCGAATACAAGTATGACTCCCTATATACCCTGCTCCTCCGGTTACCAATACTCTCATCATGCCTGTCTCCTTATAATTTATAATATTCCAGTTTTCTTAAAATACTCCATAAGTTCATCACTGCCGCAGAATTGATGGGCTTTAATTCCTACTTCCTGTGCGCCTTTTACGTTTTCAGCCAAGTCATCAATAAATAGGCATTCCGTGCTTACTAAATTAAACCGTTCTAAAAATCTCTCAAAGATTTCTTTTTGAGGCTTTAACAAACGCTCTTTGGCAGAAATAAAAAATCCATCAAATAATTTAAACATCTCTACTTTGGACTGATACTGATAAAACCGCAAACTCGTATTAGAAAGCAGATAAAGTTTGTAGCCTTTTTCCTTTAATAATTTTACCAGCTCCGGCATACCTTCTATCGGTGTTAAATCTGTATGCCAGTTATCCATGGTTTTTTGTACATAGTCAGCATACTGTGGGATTCTGGCTTGTACCCTACGAACTGCTTCCTCCTCAGTGATAGCTCCTGCATCCAGCATGATCCATTCTTCACTGAATAAAAACTCTTTTAACAGCGCATTTGCAATCGTTTCATCTGTTGTAATGGTTTTTACATATTCTCTGGGTGTATATGATAACAGTACATTTCCCATATCAAACACAATATTCTTTATCATTCATTCATCCTCCGTCCTAATAAAGTCCATGCATTAGTTTAATTTATTTCTGAATTCTTTAGGTGATATGCCTACCAGCTTTTTAAAAATGACACTAAAATATCTTTGATCCTTGTACCCTACCATATTGGCAACTTCATGAATCTTTACATCTGATTCCTGCAAAAGGTTACAGGCTTTTTTGATGCGATAATAAGTAAGATAATCTAAAAAAGTCTGTCCTACATTCGCTTTAAACACCCGGCTGAGATAACTTTCGCTGATAAAAAGACTGTCTGCAGCCGATTTCAAACTAATATCCTTCTGATAATTTTCTTTAATATACTTAATTGCTTTTGCAGTATAATCATTGTCATCTTCTTGTTCCGGGATGATGTACTCTTTAAATAGCATTACCCGGCTATCCGTTAAATTTTCCATCTTGTTCTGGATTTTATCGATGGTTTTTTTATTATAAACTTCCTGGCAAGTATGGCTTAACGCATTATATAAGTCTTCATCATCTATTGGTTTTACCAGAAAATCTCTTACCCCAAGCTTTAGTGCCTGTCTTGCATACTCAAATTCATTATAACCAGAAATGATGATAAATTCTGCTTTGCATCCTTCTGCTTTTAAACGCTCTATCATTTTTATACCATCCAAACCAGGCATCCGAACATCGGTAATAACAATATCAGGATTCATGTTTCTGATTACTTCAATACCCTCCATGCCATTAGATGCCTCTCCTACAATCTCACAGTTAAATCGATGCCAGTCCGTTGTCAGAATAAGTCCCTTTTTTACCAACATTTCATCCTCAACGACTACTACTTTGATCATCATGCAGTGCCTCCTCTTTGCCTCCATTTGCTCGTATAAAAGGCATTGTAATTCGTGTAGTAGTTCCTACATTTTCTTTGCTCTTGATATCAAGGCCATATTCTTGGCCATAATAAAGCTTGATACGTTTATCTACATTTTTAATGCCTATACTTTCTTTGTCGTCTCCTTCATAATCCATTTGCTTCAATTTCCCAAGATCTTCTTCCTTTATACCAACACCATCGTCAATAATATCAAAAATAATGGTATCATTTTCTCTTGTTCCCTTAATAATTAATTGAGCATTTCCAATTTTATTTTCTATCCCGTGAATAATGGCATTCTCTACCAGAGGTTGAATAATGAATTTAGGAACCACGCAGTCCATGATATCTTTATCAACGCAAATTTCCACTTCAAATTTATCTCCATAGCGAATTTTTTGTATGGCCAGATAGCTTTTTACAAGATTAATTTCTTCGCGAATTTGGATAGAATCATTCTGATTATTAATGCTGTTTTTTAATAATCGTCCCAGTTGAGATACCATGATGACAATATCCTCTACTCCGTTAAGTTTTGCCAACCATTTGATAGAATCCAATGTATTATACAAAAAGTGAGGATTAATCTGAGCATGGAGGGCTTTAATTTCTGATAATCTTAAACGGTTCTGCTTTTCCAGATTGGTTTCATATAGGGCATTCAGTTTATCAAGGGTCATATTAAAATTATCAGCAATAAAACCAAATTCATCTTCTTTTTTGATAAGCACACGGGCAGTAGTGTCCCCTTGCTGGACTTTTTTCATCACCTCAACAATTTCGCTAAGGGGGCGGGTAAGTGCACGTACAATAACTGGCGAAAGTATAAGGCACAACAATATCGCAACCGTTGATACAATGAGGGTCGTCAGTGCAATGTAGTTATTATTCATAACGACTAGATCCACCGGTACAGATGAAATGATAATAAAAGGGATATCTTTTTTCATTTCCTTCCATGTAACCAAACGTTTTGGTTTTTCTAAATAGAAAGATTTCGTAGATTTTGACGATAATAAAAGATTTCTTAAATCTATACTCAAAAATTTATCATTTGTATTAAAAATATGATCGTATAAAATATAATAGTTTTTATCAATGACTGTATAGGATACCGAATGCAGCATCCCCGATGAGGTAAAAACAGATCGAAAAATCTCCTCAGGAATATCAATCATACTATACCCAATGATTTCATCATTTTTTTTAATATTATGCGCAATGGTCATGCAATAGGTCTTGCCAAAAGGAGATATAAAACGATTGGGATATACGATTGCGCCGTCACTCCTATTGAGTGCACGAAAAATACCCCAATCAGAATGCTTTTTTACATCGTAATGATCAGGCAAAAATGAGGTACTCAGATTAAAGGTACCATCTGCTTTGACCACATGCATCGTAACGCCTTTAGACTTACCTGCCAGAAGTATATACATCTTTTGGTATAATGTTGTTCGTTTCTGCTCAAAGTCATCAAGGGAACTTAGTATATTGATTACTTCATCATCTATGGAAAAATAGGATACAGCCATTTCATATTCTTCAATCGTATGCTCTAAGTTAGCTATAGAATTTTCCAGTATGGTATTGGACTGACGTTTTAAATCCACCATGAAATTTTGAAAAGAAAAAGTATACGCCAGGATGCTGAATGAAAGAACAGGAACAATACTAATGACCGCAAAGCATATATAAAGCTTTGCAAAAAAACTGAGATGACCTTTTTGTTTAAGTTCTTTCATTTTTCTCATCCTG
>JAAYMW010000127.1 GCA_012521175.1 Candidatus Epulonipiscium sp. | reverse complement strand
TATTTCCCAAATGCCAGGAGCTCCTGTAATCAAGTTAGCATACGGCAGCTGAATAAACATCCTAGACAGCCATTCATAAAAACATAAAATATAATAAACAATGCCCACTGTAAATTTTGCACCGTTCATCCAAAAAAAACCTAAAATGCCACCTAAAAAGCCAAACCAAACAACAAATGCAGCCAACGGAACAATAAGCAAATTCAGTATAAATCCAATGACTGAAACATAATAAAAATGATACGATACTATTGGCAAAGTTGCAAGTCCCGCACCCATAGTTGGAGACAGTGTCTCTCGAATGAATTTAGGCAGCCAAAATATTTTGTTAAATACAGGTCCTAAAAAAATCAATCCTAAAACAGCTCCAAAGGATAGTTGAAATCCCGCATCCCAAAGGAAAAGAGGCTGTCCAATAAGTATCATAAAAGCAGCTAAAGCAGTAGACGTATATAGATCATAAGTTCTTCTAAGGACTTTGCCCAATAATACCACTGTAATCATTAATACTGCTCTGACCGTAGACACACTAAAACCTGTAAAAATACAATATATCCATAGAAGTAACAATATGGAAAATGTACTAATAGAATTGGAGATCTTGAAGCTGTTAGATATCCACCATAATAATACTGCAATGATGGATATATGCAATCCGGAAATAGCTAAAATATGAGAAATACCTGCTTGTTGATACATTAATTTCTGCTCTTGATCCAGTCCGTTTTTGTCTCCAAGAATCATTGTTTTTAATATGGACGACTGCTTAGGAGGCAGCAGTGCATCGTATACTTCTACCCACTGATCCTTTAAACTAAGCAGGATTGTAAGAGCATTTCTCTTATATGGTTGAATACTGATTACATCTCCAAAAAATTTATACTCTATTCCTCTTGTCTTCATATATAAAGCTTCATTCCAGCCTCCAGGATTTCTACGGGGCTCAAAAGCTAAAATTTCCCCTTCTACATGAATCAAATCTCCATATTCGATTTTTTCACTGGATTTAATATATGCCTTGACTTTAATTGGCTTAATAAAGCTTTGATCCATGTAATTCATTTGTTTGGATTTAATAATACAAGTCATTCGTTCTTCTTTTAAAGAATCAATACGCTCAACTGTTCCAACGATCTGAATTCTATGATATGATCCATGGCTTCGAATCAAAGAATCCAATACGGAATCGGCAGGGCAAAAGCTCTGTTCAATACGAATACATCCGAGCATCAAAAATAATGGAAAAAGAAGAATTCCATTCCATTGAAATTTGTTATATAAATATACAATTACACTAAAAGAAAAAAATAAAAAGAGAACAGTACTGCTTATTGTTAAGCAATACTGTCCCCCTAAAATCCCTAACAAATACATAAAAAACATCCAAATGAGCGGACGCCTCATTTTTATCCTCCATAAGTATCATTAGTTAATTAAACTTTCATCTCTTTCGAAAGGACCACTAAAATCATAATGACCCTTGTATTCTTGCTGTTTTTCTCCTTCAATTAAAAACTGCACTTTTTTGATATTCGGAAGTTCAGTAAGAGAATTTACAATAGAATAAATCGTAAAAGTTTCCCCGGTAGACCCTCCGCTATGTTTTGTTCTAAATTCATTACTTAAGTCCACATAGCAAATACCATCTTTGGTTTCAATTTCTTTAATCGTTGTTTCTGCAGGAATTGTTGGCAATAAATTAGCACTTTCAGGCCCTTTAATCAATTGCTCAACAATATATTTTTCTAAAGGAACATTTGGATTAACCTCTATAGTTCTTTCTTCCGCAACTAATTTTTCTGCATTTTTATCGGAAAAATACAATTTTACCGTCTGCAGATTGGATGTGCTTAGAACAGTGGACGGCTCCAATACAATATCTTCCTGAGACATTGGTCCAATCGGTTTTCCATCGGTACCAACCAGTGGATCTCCATCAATCGCAATCTCTACTTGATTAATAAAATCAAATTCTGTCAGAGTTTTGACCAAAGCAGCTCGAAGTAAAACTTGGTCTTGGGCAGATAAATTATTATACTGGGAAGAAATATCAATTTTTAAAATATCTTTCTCCAATACCATACTTTTAATCTGTATATCCTGTGGAATAGGAGGTTGAAGCCCGACAGTTTTGGGAATTTTTTTCAGCTCTTCAATGGAATATTTAATTAAATCTTCTTTCCTTTCCAGTTGTACAACGCGTTTTTCTGCTACTAATTGAGATTTATCACTATTAATAAAGTATAATGCCAACTCTATTCCTGTAACATTATTTACATTTTTGTTTGCCATTCTACAGCTTACCAAAGAAATAAGCAGTATAAAAAAAACAATAACAGTAAATCCTAATATCATCCTATTTTTAAATTTCATTCTATCACCTCTAATGAGTACAATTTTCATCAATACATAGTTATATAAAGTGCCTTGTGCAGTTTTATTCATTATAAACTAATATCTTTACAATCATAACAAATAGATATTACAAAACTATGAACTTTGTTTTAGAGGTATTCTTACAATAAATTCTGAACCTTCTCCTTCTTTACTGTTAAGCTTGATACTTCCTTGGTGCAGTAGAATGGTTCGATAAGTGATGGATAATCCAAGTCCAGTTCCCCCCGTTTCTCTGTCCCTGGTTTTATCTACCCGATAAAAGCGTTGAAAAATTTTATCATGATCTTCTTCAGGAATTCCTATTCCGGTATCCATAACCTTAATAAATGCATTTTGATGGTCAGCGTCCACCGTTACTTTTACAATGCCATCTTCAGGAGTATATTTGATTCCGTTTTCGACTAAATTAGATATTGCTAAAGTAATCTTCATTTCATCTACTTCTGCGTATACATCCCTAAAACTTTCATAAATTAATTCAATATTCTTCTTGTTTGCAAGAGGATGAAGACGCTTTAAAATTTCTTGAATAAGAGTATTTAAATTTATATTTTTAATTGTAAGCGGCACTTCTTTCTGATCTAATTTTACTAAAATTAAAAGATCATTTACAATGGCAGTCAAGCGATCTACTTCAGAATTAATATCTTTAAAAAATTCTTTATACATTTCTACTGGTACATCTTCTTGAAATAACAAAGATTCACTTAAAACTTTAATAGAACTTAAAGGTGTTTTTAATTCATGGGACACATTCGAAACAAATTCTTGTCTGGACTGATCCATTTTTAAGATTTGTTGTGTCATATGATTAAAAGCATTCCCTAATTCAGCTAATTCATCTCTTCCCTTAATTTCAATCTTTTGATCTAAATGTCCCTCCGTTATTTTTTGAATAACTTTAAGCATTCTTTTTAAAGGATTGGTAATAATACCTGAAGCAAAAAATGCTAAAATACCTGTAATCATGCTCACTAGTATAGTTAAGAGATACAATTGTCTTCTTATCGTATTTAAAGTTTTATTAACCATGTCATCAATTGGAGCAGAAATCATAACGGCTCCTATTATTTTATTTTCATCTACAATAGAAGCTGCCGCATTAATAATGTTATTACTTTGCTTTTCTGCTTTGTCATTCCCTTGAAGTGCCTGAAGGATTTCTTTATATACATGGGTCTTTTTGTTATCAGGAGTTTGTTCTGTTCGATTGGAATCATATGCTTCAAACCCCTGCGCATCTACTACAATGACTCTGGCCTCAATTTCTTTACTGGTTTGTTCCATTTCATAAGAAAAAAGTTCTTTTTTAGTATCATCTAATAAGTATTTCCCTATAACGATATGACCAGCTGTTACATTAGCTTGTCTTAACAATTCTGCTTTTCGCTCTTCTATATAATGATTTTCCAATCTTTTATACAATGTCATAGAAAAAAGCATTAAGGGCAAAAAACTAATCAACATAAAAATAAATAATATTTTCCAACGCAAACTGTAAAACTGCTTTATCTTAATCTTTAAAATAATAACCAACTCCCCATTTTGTGTGAATAAATTCAGGCTGACTGGGATTTGTTTCTATTTTTTCTCGAAGTCTTCTGACATGAACATCAACAGTTCTTGCATCCCCTGGATAATCATATCCCCATATAGTATCTAATAAGGCCTCTCTGCTATAAACTTTTCCAGGATTAGATGCAAATAATTCCAGCATATCAAATTCCTTTGCTGTGAGATTAACTTCTTTTCCTCTGACAAATACCCTTCTGCTGCTGATTTCCATCTCTAAACCATTAGTTTTTATTTTTTTCTTGTCGTTTACATTTTCTACATGGGTTACTCTTCTTAATATCGCTTTTATTCTTGCTTTTAGCTCTAATATGTTAAAAGGTTTTGTCAGGTAATCATCCGCTCCGTACTCAAGCCCCATGATCTTATCCATATCTTCTCCCTTTGCTGTGAGCATGATAATAGGTACATCGGAGAACTCTCGGATTTGTTGACATACACTTAACCCATCAATTTTGGGGAGCATCACATCCAAAATAATCAAATCGTACTGATTGCTTTTAGCCATTTCCAACGCTTCTTCCCCATCGTATGCAGCATCTACAACTAAATTATCTTGCTCTAAACTGAATTTAATCCCTTTGACAATCAATTTTTCATCATCAACAACAAGAACTTTATTACCCATAATATCCTCCCCTATCGTACAATAATTTTGTCTTTAATTTTCTGGAAAGTTTTTTGCCCAATTCTTGATACATTCTGAATTTCTTCAATAGACGAAAAAGCACCGTGACTTTCTCGGTATTCTATAATATTCTGAGCGATTACAGCACCTATTCCCGGTAATGTCTGTAACTGCTCTGCTGAAGCAGTATTAATATTGATTAAACCATCACCACTCTCCTCATTAGAAGCCTTTCCCTCTCTATTTTCCACTTTTAAAGATGATTTGTCAATTTGTTCTCCCTTTTTTGGCACATAAATTTTTTGCGAATCATATATTTTTTCGGCTAAATTTAATTGATTTAAATCTGCTTCTTCTAAAGCTCCTCCAGCCATATTCAATACATCGTTTATACGGCTTCCTTCACTTAATGTATAAACATCGGGATTTTTTACAGCGCCACAAATATATACTGTGTAAAACATAGGTTTACTTTCTTCTTCTATTTTTACTTCCTCTGCTTCGATATTATCAGATATTGCCTGAAAGGAATTTTCAGACTCTTCTTCTATATTAGATTCTAACATCTGTATTTCGTTCGTCATAATGTCTTCTTCTTTAATTAAATTATTAACGTATAATGTTCCACATACTGTAAATACTATTATAATGCTTGTATAAAGTAATAATTTCTTATTCATATATATCTCCTTCTAATAACATTTAAAAATGTAAAAATGTATTGTTTTCTTTGCTTAAATGCATTTTTTTTGATATACTGAAAACTGATACAATAAATGAGAGGAGTTTGATAATGCATTCTTCCCGCTATCTGGGCAGAAAAATGTCTTTATTATTAATGATTGTGATTTGTGTGGTATCTTTTGTTAATTATATACCATCTAAAATATTTGCCCAAAATGAACCAATTATTCAATCAGATTCTGCAATTTTAATGGATGCTAAAACTGGAACCATTTTATATGAAAAAAATATTCATAAAAAACAATTTCCCGCCAGTATAACCAAAATTATGACTGCATTATTGGCAGTTGAAAATGGAAATTTGGAAGATACAATTACCTTTTCTTATAATGCAGTGCATAATATTGAATTTGGAAGCAGTCATATAGGCATGAGAGAAGGAGAACAAATTACTTTAAATGATGCTTTGCATGGAATGCTTCTTATGTCTGCAAACGAAGTTTCAAATGGGATTGCGGAATATATCGATGGATCTGTTGAAAAGTTTGCAGAACATATGACTCAAAGGGTAAAGGAAATAGGTGCTTATAATACAAATTTTGTGAATCCTCATGGTCTGCATGACGAAAATCACTACACCACTGCATACGATATGGCTCTTATTGCGAGAGAAGCTTTTAAATATGATGTTTTTCGTGAAATCATTGGTACGACGACATATACAATTGCCCCTACCAATATAGTTGATGAACCAAGATATTTAGCCCATCAACACAGACTTTTCAACAAAAAGGCTTTTCCTGGTTCATATTATGAGGGGTGTCTAGGAGGGAAAACAGGATTTACAAACGAAGCAAGTCATACCTTAGTGACTTATGCTAAACGAAATGGTATCGAACTCATTGTGGTTACATTAAAATCTGAAAAACAGGATATGTACGATGACACTAAAAATTTATTAGATTATGGATTCGATAATTTTGAATTGGTTACAATATTAAACAAAAAGACTCCGGTTATAAGTGTTCCGGTGATATCGATTATAGATGGTAAAAAAGAATATCAAGGCAGCATTGAAGTATATGCCCAAGAGGACTTTTCTTGCCTTATTCCAAAAGGTATCTCAAAGGAAAATATTATTAAGAAAATATCCATTCCAAACGAATTACATATACCTGTCGATAAAAATCAGATTGCAGGGACAATGGATTTAATATTTCAAAATAAAATGATCGGGCAGGTGAATTTGATTACCGGTGATAGCATAGAAATGCTTCAACCTGTTTCTTCAAATAAGATTGAAGAAAAGATGTTTAAATATGAAAGTCCAAGATATCTGCGCGTATTGGTTATGAGCATTTCTACAATAATGATTTTATTTCTTTTATTCGGTATTTTATTTATAATGATGAATATTTCAAAAAGAAAAAGGCGAAGACGCTACTATATGTCAGAAAACAAGTTAAAATACACTAAATATACCCAAAAAAGATAACGCTCGACGATTTGTCGAGCGTTATAATGTTTCTAAAGAAATGGTTGGAGCATCTCTCCACAGTCTCTCAAGGCAATAAAAATCTCTTACTTCTTTATCGAAAACGTGGACCACTACAGAACCAAAATCCAATAAAATCCATCCCGATGAATGATATCCTTCTTTTTGAACCAATTTATAATTCTTTTTCAATAATTCTTCTTCTACTGCTTCTGCCATAGCTTGCACCTGGTTAATATTTTTCCCAGAAGCAATAATAAAATAGTCAGCAATAACAGATACTTCGTGTATATCTAATACTTTTATGTCCTCTCCTTTTTTATCTTCCAAGGCATGATAAACTATTTTTATAATCTCTCTTGATTGATCCAATTGATTCAATATTAGTCCTCCTTTTTAGAAATAATAAACTCCAATGCTTCTATCGTTAATGGATGTATTATTCTATTGTTTTTTGTAAGATATTCAATAGTATTTTTTAAAGCGGTTATCATCGCTTTGTCCAAATCATTCTCAACATATTGTCTTACCTCTTCCAAGCCTCTAAACGGTATACGATTTGGTTCTATATAGTCTGCCAAATATATAATTTTTTCCAGTACAGACATATCTGCTCTGCCAGTTGTATGGTACTTAATCGCATTGAGTATCTCTTCGTCTTTTACTCCATACTCTCTTTTTGCTATTTCTGCTCCTAAAAAACTATGGCATAATTCAATATCCTGCGACATGAATTCATCTAACGGTATATGATATTCTTTGCATAGACGAAGTTTTAAAGTATTCGGAATATCTTTTGCACAATCGTGAAGAAGCGCGGAAACTTTTACTTTTTCTTCATCTATATTATATATATGCCCTAACTTTAATGCAGTTTCAAGTACTCCTAAAGTATGATTAAATCTCCCAGGAGAAAGAGCAGATTGAAGCTTTTCTTGTATCTCATTATAATTTAACATTTTTCATCCCTTCTTACGAATACAATTTAAACTTATAAATATAATTTTCAACCGATTCAGGTAACAAATACTTTATTGGCATCCCTTTTTTTATCCTATCTCTAATATTAGTTGAAGAAATTGAAAGAGCCGGAACTTCCAAAAAATGAATCTTTGATTGATAATCATTTCTAATAAGTTCAATTCTTTCTATTAGTTCCTCTTTATGATACTCCGGTCTTGTTACCGCGATAAAAGTACACATTTTAAGCAAATCTTCCGAATCCTTCCACGTCAAAATATGGCTTAGTGCATCCGCACCAGTGATAAAATAAAGTTCTATATCTGTTCCATAGATTTTAATTAAATCTTTAATCGTATCAATCGTATAAGTAATTCCTTTACGATCTATCTCCAATCGGGAAACATTGAAAGAAGGATTAGTGGCCGTAGCCAATACAGTCATTAAATATCTGTGTTCACTATGGGTTATATTTTCTCTTGACTTATGGGGTGGCTGTCCTGTAGGCATAAATAATACTTGATCAATATTAAATTCGTGTCTTACAGCTTCAGCAGTAACCAAATGTCCATAATGAATCGGATCAAAAGTTCCTCCCATAATTGCTAAAGACTTAGGAACTTGATCAATTACGTTTCTCATAATAGTACTTGTCCTTTCGTAAATTAAAGCTTAATATATTATTTCGGTAATTCAATAGACGGTTTTTCTTTAGACGGTCTATATAAAACTATTTTCTTTCCAATGACCTGAACAGGTTCTGAATGCGTTCTCTCATGAAGTATATCACAAACTTCCCTTGGAGACAGCATACAGTTATTTAAAACATTAATTTTTATAAGTTCTCTTTTTTCTAAAGCATCATCAATGGCTTGTGTTAATTCAGGAGTTACTCCCCCTTTTCCCACTTGAAAAATAGGATCTATCACATTGGCTAAACTTCTAAGATAAGCCCGTTGTTTACTTGTAATCATATGTTTTCCTCCTTCGAAACAATAAAGCCGGATATATGTATACGGCTTTATTATATAATATTATTTATAGTATTCAAATTCTAAGTCGTAAATTTTTACAGTATCTCCTTCTTCAATACCTTGTTCTTCTAATGCATCGATAATGCCATGTTCACGAAGGTATTTTTGAAAAAATGCAAAGCCTTTTTCAGACTCTAAATTCGTATATCCAATCATTTTCTCTACTCCTACTCCTGTTACAACAAAATAATGCTCCCCGGCTTTTTCTATTGTAAAAGGTTCATAAACTTCTTCTTTTTCTTCAAAGAAGTCAAATTCTTCTTTAAACTTAACAGGATCTGCATCAGCTTTCTCTAATAATTTATGAATTTCTATGAGCAATGACTGAAGACCTTTTTTAGTTGCAGCTGAAATTGGAATCACTTTTATGCCTTGAGATTCATATTTTTCTTTTAATTTTAATATATTTTCCTCACTCTCAGGAATGTCTGTCTTATTGGCCACAATAATTTGAGGTCGTTTTAACAGTTCTTCATTATATTCAGACAACTCATGATTAATTTTTTCAACATCTTCTACAGGATCTCTTCCCTCAAGAGCTGCAGCGTCTACCACATGAACCAGTACCTTAGTTCTTTCGATATGTCTTAAAAAGTCATGCCCTAATCCTATACCTTCATGAGCTCCTTCAATAAGTCCAGGTATATCTGCTATAACAAAATCCCTGCCATATTGATTATGTACAACGCCTAAGTTTGGATTAAGAGTAGTAAAATGATAATTCGCTATTTTAGGCGAGGCATTGGTTATAACAGACAATAGAGTCGATTTGCCTACGTTAGGAAAACCAATTAATCCTACATCAGCTATCATCTTCAGCTCAAGAATAACCCAATACTCTTTACCCTCTTGTCCTTTTTCAGCGTACCTGGGGGCTTGCCTTGTTGATGTTGCAAAATGTTGATTTCCTCTTCCTCCTCGTCCACCTTTAAGCAATACTTTTCTTTCATTTACTCCAGTCAAATCAAGCATAATTTTGCCAGTTTCTGCTTCTCTTACAATGGTTCCGGAAGGAACTTTAATCACCAAATCTTCTCCATCTT
>JAAYMW010000126.1 GCA_012521175.1 Candidatus Epulonipiscium sp. | reverse complement strand
TCATTTTTAAACCCTAAATTTTTTCCAGTAAAAATCGGAATTTACATATTTCAATTATTATTCATCTAAACCATTACATATCAAGGGGCTACGCCCTATTTATTTTTTAATCTGCGAAACTTCTGTAAAAACGTTAGAAACCTCTTAAAATGGGAATAATGATAGAAAAAACCTTTGAGAGGTGAAATAAAATGAGTCAATACGATAATGCAAAGGCTATGAGAGAACTAAGAAAAAGAAGAAAGATGAAAAAATTATGTACGCGATGCGGGAAACCCGTTGAGGGGGTACATGTTCAATGTAATGCATGTAGAGAATATTGTAAAATGTATGCACTGTTGCATCCAAAAGAAAAAGTCATTATTCGCAGTCTTAAAACATGGGAAGTAAAAAATAAAAAATTGTATCAAATACTGCTTGAAAGAAAGATGACTATCCCTCAATTGGCACAAATGGTCGGGGTTTCTTCCAGAAGTGTTGACAGATGGGTTTTTGAAGGCTCCATCCCCAAATTGGAAAATCGCGAAAAAGTCAATACCTGCTTGAATGCAGAGATCTTTGATATAGAAGCTAAAGTATAATGGTAAGGACATGAAGAGGTTTTAAAATGACTTCTATTTTTCGAACGTTAAGGGCTTTCTCTTTTATATATTGAATAACGAGTTGTTCTAGTAAAGCCTTGTCAGGAAGTTCTAACAGACAAGGCTTTAAATATACTATGGCATAAGTTTCTTTCTCGGTATTTATTATTTTATAAGAGTCAAATAAGTCCATTTTAGAATTCCTTTCTGTATACAGATGATGTTTACGATCTATTTACTATAGTTTATAATAATAAGCTATAATAAAATACAGGAGGAATTATAATGAATATTTCTATACGAAGAGCAGTGTTAAATGATATCGAAGCCATTGCAGAAATATACAATGATGCTATTTCTAATAGTACTGCTACATTTGATTTAGAAGAAAAAACTTTAGAAGACAGAAAACAGTGGTTTAATGAACACGACGATACTTATCCCATAATCGTAGCGGAATATGAAGGCAATGTTGTTGGATATGGAAGCTTATCCAGTTTTCGGCCTAAACGAGCTTATGAAAGAACCGTAGAACATTCTATTTATATTCATAAAGATTTCAGAGGTAAAGGCATTGGAAGCTTACTCATGACAGAACTTATAAAACTTGCATCAGAGTTAAAATATCATGTCATGGTAGCTGTTATTACAGAAGGAAATGAAGACAGTATACGTCTCCATAAGAAATTTAATTTTGAATATGCAGGTTCTTTAAAAGAAGTAGGTCATAAATTTAATCATTGGCAAAGCATCGTTTTTTATCAACTATTTTTGTAATGTTAAAAATATCATGAGTGATTCTTATTTTTGATATTTCCATAAATTACATAGCGGCTAATTTTATCCTCAGGGATGATTTTTCTATAAAAAGTTACCATACATCCCGCAGAAGTCCTCTCAGCCAAGGGAAGAATACATCTTGTCGTACGATAAAATCTTTGTTCGTCATCCTCTATGATTCGAAATTTTTTATAAAGTTTCATAGCTGTTCTGGCGTTTAATTTTATATATTCTTCCAGTGAATCTAAAACATAGGCACCACTTTCTACTTTAAATTCCTGTACATATTTATAAGTCTTTTTTACAAAAGTTTCATATTGTTTGTGATTATCTAAAAGGCGGACATTGGCATGTTGGGGAATGACCATGTCTTGTAAAATATGAAGCGCTGCACCAAAATAAAACATCGCTTTATTTTTTTCGTTGATATTCCAGAGATTAAGTGCGTTATTATAATATTTAACAGACAGGTCCAAGGCGTTTCTTCTTCCATATAGCCCCTTTTTGGTATAGGGATTATAAAAATGTCCTGTACTTCTAAAATCTTGATCTGCCCATACTGCACCTTCATTGATTGAATTCAGATATTCATTAAAGAGACTGTATTCTTTAATATAACCATCATTCTTTAAAATGTTTAGTGCAACAGCATTAATAAATTTATGAACCTGACATTGTGTTTTAATGACAGATTTTTTTAAGGGATTGATCATAGCAAAGGAAACACGCAGAAAATTACCATATGCAGATTCCAATAAACTCATTGTATCACCCTTTTTTTAAAATTACTTTTAGTTTTTTCAAAAATTAAGAATTTATAAGTCTTATATCCTATTTAAGAGATTTAAAAAGTTAACTAATATATGCATATCTAATAAAAATTTTTATGGAATTGAATAATAAATTATTATTAGGAAATAATATAAGTAAAGGTATCACAATTATAAAAAATTTAAAATTTTTTTCGTAATTACGTTGACATTGATACAAATGTGTGATACCTTAGAATAGGCGATATGCCAAATAAATAATTGTTTTGGAGGATTTTAAATGAAAAAAGGTACAGTAAAATGGTTTAATGCAGAGAAAGGATTTGGCTTTATTTCTGTAGAAGGAGAAGATGATGTATTCGTACATTTCTCTGCTATCCAAGGAGAAGGTTTTAAAACTTTGGAAGAAGGTCAAGCGGTAGAATTTGACGTTGTTGAAGGCGCTAGAGGACCTCAAGCAGCGAATGTAGTTAAATTATAATAATAAAGTATTATTATATATTTAAATATATATCGCTACACCTAATACCACCCGAGAGGGTGGTTTTTTGATTGCATAAGAAATTCTGAAGAATTTCCTATGCAATCAAAAAACCACCGGGTAGGATGCATAAAATTCAAAAAAAAGTTATATTATTTCAATTTTTATGATATAATCTAAGCAAATTTCTATAACTACTTTTAGGAGGATTTCTGATGAATTTATTAAAATATAAAAGTACAAGAGGAGGACAAAGTGGTATCTCTCCATCCCAAGCAATCGTTCAGGGCATTGCTAAGGACGGAGGATTATTTGTTCCGGAAACACTGCCTAAATTAGAATGTAGCTTAGAAGAATTAAAAGGGATGACTTATCAGGAATTAGCTTATCATATTATGAAACATTTTCTTACAGATTTTACTGAAGAGGAATTAAAAGGGTGCATTGATAAAGCATATGATAAGAAATTTGATACTTCTAAAATAGCTCCCTTAGTGAAAAAAGATGATGTATACTTTTTAGAATTATTCCATGGGCCTACTTTGGCATTTAAAGATATGGCATTGTCCATACTGCCTCATTTATTAACAACAGCAGCAAAGAAGCTTAATATAGAAAAGGAAATAGTCATTTTAACAGCTACCTCTGGAGATACAGGAAAAGCTGCCCTGGAAGGTTTTGCGGATGTAGAGGGAACAAAGATTATCGTATTCTTCCCTCAGGATGGCGTCAGTGAAGTTCAAAAACGCCAAATGACGACACAAGTAGGGGAAAATACATATGTAATAGGCATAAAAGGGAATTTCGATGATGCCCAAAATGGTGTTAAAGAAATTTTTGGTGATGCAGAATTTAATAAATACTTAAATGACAATAACTATATGCTTTCATCGGCGAACTCCATCAACATAGGCCGTTTGGTTCCTCAGGTTGTTTATTATTTTTATGCATATTTACAAATGGTAGAGAGCAAGGATATAACCATTGGTGAACCTGTGAATGTAGTTGTACCTACAGGAAATTTTGGAAATATCCTGGCTGCATACTACGCAAAACAAATGGGATTGCCGATTGGCAAACTCATCTGTGCTTCCAATGACAATAAGGTATTGTATGACTTCTTTAATACAGGAAAATACGATAAAGACAGAGAATTTATACTTACGATTTCACCTTCTATGGATATTTTGATCTCCAGTAATTTAGAAAGACTTATCTATCAGATAGCAGGGGAAGATGCGAATAAAACAAAAGAATTAATGGACAACCTTAAAGCAAAGGGACATTATGAGATTAATCCTTCAATGAAAGAAAAATTGGCAGATTTCTACGGAGGATTTGCGTCTCAGGAGGACACCCTACTCCGAATAAAAGAACTTTTTGAAAGCACAGGCTATCTCATAGATACCCATACTGCAGTGGCTTATGCTGTGTACAAGGATTATGTCAATAAAACAAAGGATACTACCAAGACGGTTATTGCTTCTACAGCAAGCCCTTATAAATTTACAACCAGTGTTATGGGCGCAGTAGATAAAAAATATGAAGCCTTCTCTGATTTTGAATTAATAGAAAAAATGAGTGAACTTACTAAAATTGATATCCCAGAAGGAATTAAAGATATTGATAAACGTCCAGTTCTTCATACAAAAGTATGCGAAAAGAACGAAATGAAAAAAGTTGTAGGAGAAATCCTTAAATAAAAAGTGAACATGGTGCCGGGCACCATGTTCACTTTTTGCTTTTATTCAATAATGTCTTTTAAGGCATTCAGGAGCTTTTGATTGTGTTCTGGGAGCAGGAAGCAAAATCTCATATATCTTGAGTCCAGGAAAGGAAAACTACTGGCATCGCGTATAATCATATGCTGTTCTATCAATTTTTCGAAAACCATTGAAGAAGTGATATCATCCCTTAGAAGTTTAAAAAGAACAAAATTTGCGCTGGGTTTATACACCTTTATGTTTTTCCATTTTTTAAGAGTATTGTAGATTTTGTTTCTTTCTGAATGAATAAGAGTTTTTGTTGCCTCAATATATTCTGTATCTTCTAACATAATTCCGGCGCCAAATGAAGCCAGTATATTAATGGTCCATGGATTCTTGATTTCATCCATTCTTTTAATGAGTTCGGGATTGCCACATATGCCATATCCAAAACGAAGACCGGGAGATGAAAAGAATTTAGAAATTCCTCTTAAAATGATCAGGTTGTCATAGGATTTGGATAAAGGTATTGCTGTCACTTCATCCATATTTTCTACAAATTCGATATAGGTTTCATCAATCATAACGAATATATTTTTTGATGCACAGTAATCCAGAATAACAGAAAGCTCTTTTTGTGCTATATAAGAACCAGTAGGATTATTAGGATTACATATCACCAGCAGATCGATTGCATCGGATAAATAGGTTTTAAGATGTTCTATATCCAGTTGAAAGTTTAATTCTTCTTTTAAAGGATAATATTCTGCCTTTCCTCCGTTTAGAAATATTTCTCTTTCGTATTCAGAATAAGTCGGACCAATGATTAAAGACTTTTTGGGATGAATGAGCGTAATAAAAAGAGAAATAAGTTCTGTAGAACCATTTCCTACTAATATTAAATCAAAATCGGCACCTGTATACTTAGCAATCTTTTGGCGAAGCTGTATATATTTACGATCCGGATATGTTGAAATTAAATCCAGGTTTTGTGCCAGTTCTTTTTTGGCCTTTGGAGAAATGCCCAAAGGATTTACATTAGAACTGAAGTCAATCAATTGATTTCTGGGAATACCGTAGTATTCTTCTATGGCTTCAAGGTCTCCACCATGTTGATAATGTTTAGATTTTTCCATGATTGTCCCCTCTTTATGAATAGATTTTTTAATTTTTTATTATTATACATCAAAATGGATTATAGTAAAGAACATTTGTTTTAATCATGGAAAACTATAATGGATTGGGATATAATAGTGGATGGAAGATTAGCGTAAGTGTGCTGAAACATTGGAGAGTCGGAGGGATTACATTGGAGAATAGGAAATATCAAGTTAAGAAAGAAGATTATAATGAAGCGTCTCCAATACTTTCTGTTTCTACACAAAAGATAGAAATAGAAGTTTCGGCTTTTAGTATTTATACTGGGGCTATAAAAATCAATAATATCGGAGAAGGGCAGCTTGAAGGACGGATTTTCTCCAAAATGGACTATGTCCAGTTTACTCCAGAGGAATGGAGAAGTAATGAACAGGTAATCCTATACCGTATCGATACCCAGGAAATGAGGTGGGGAAGAGAGTATGAGGATGTTTGGCTAATAGAATCTAATGGAGGAGAACTTGAAATCTTCGTACACCTTCATATTACTAAACCTCTGCTGACTATTGATGAACAACATTCTATTTCCGATATGATAAGCTTTTCAGAATACGCTAAAGCACATTGGAATCGTGCAAAAGACGTATTTTTTTCGCCTTTATTCTTAAATTGGTTGATCCAGAATAATGATGTAGAATCCCAAAAAATCTACCATCAGCTCTCCATGATGCCCCACAAGGATTGGGCTTTAGAATATTTTTTAAGGCTAACAAGATGTAAACAAAAGCCAAGCTTGTTAGTTCAAGATAAGACAAGAAAAATAGAAATTTATCCAACAGGAGACAAATATATTGAAAAAGGAATAGTCCTCTATAAAAATGGATGGGGTTTAATGGATATACAGTTAGAAACCAATGTCAACTGGATACATTTCTCTAAATCCCATTATACCCATGAAGATTTTAGAAGGGATAAATTGATTATTAATTATGAAATTCTCCCGGATAAAATACTACATAAGAAAGATTTTGGATGTATTTATATTATTTGTGAAGATGTAAGAATACCTTATGAAATTCGAGTTATTAAAAAAGATATCTTTAATATCACTTTCCCTAAGGATACATATAAAGAAGAAGACAGAGGTTTACTCATTATTGAAAATAAAACCGGTTATGATGCTAAGATACAGATTACTCCTCAGGAACCTTGGATACAATTTGAAGCAAAAAAATTTCTCATCGCTAAAAGAGCTGAAATTCCTTTTAAAGTACGGTTGACAGGTTGGGATAAATTAGGCTTGGGGAAAAAGCCATATTACGAAACAAAAATTCATATTGTAGCTCAAGCGAAGACATACAAGTATCAAAAGGATGTTACTGTAAAAATCGATAATTTTAATTTAGAAGCTTTAACGAATCATGAAGAAACAACCGATGACGTATCTTCTGATAGTCAATTGGTTCATGCCATGACTTATTGGGTCAAAGCCCAGCTGTATGAACAAGAGAAAAATGATTACTATACGAAAGCACTTAATTTTTTGAACAGGATTTATATAGAAAATCCTGCGAATTTTAAAATAGGCTTAATGATTATTGCACTGAATCTTCGTTTAGAAAGATATGATAAAGCCTATAGCTTGTTAAAGAATTACTTAAAGTTTAAGAAGTACTTTAAGTCTACGGATAAAACAATTATAGGGGTTATTTATTATTTAAAAGCTTTGTTGGATTATTATTGTGGAAAACATAGGCTTATCCAGCAATCCCTTAAAATATTTAACGAATGTATTGAAAAACAACAGAGCGGTATACTTTATTTCTTAAAGGCAAAACTGGAAAAAGAATTATTTAATGAAGATTATAACGAAATCAAATACTATTACGAAGCATATAGCCATGGATTTAGAAGCCCATTATTGTATGTAGAAGTATTTCGTTTATTCTGTTCCAATTATTCCAATTTTTACAATATGAAAGATATGATGAGAAATACTTTGATTTGGGTAATGAAACATAAACTTTTAGATGAAGACATCCTAAAATTATTTGCCGGTTGGATGTTGCAGTCTCCAGATGATTTTAGAATGCCTAAATCCTTTTTGGAACAGATCTATTACCAACTGGATACCAATGAAGCTTTAAGTTTACTATGCAATGCATACATAGAAGAAGGTAAAAAAGATCAACAGGCCCTTAAACTTTATGAAAAGGCAATAGAAAGAAGAATTTTTGTTAAAGGAATCTACTTAGCTTATTTAAAAACTGCTCACGCCCTTGATATAAGAGATATTCCTTTGTCCATTCTTCAGGCTGCATTATTAAAAGAAAATTTTGATGAACCACTAACAGCTTATATTTATGCACTTCTTTGTACAAATACTCAGTATAAAATGCTCTTTCAAATTTATTATAATAAAATCATCCAATTTGGAGAAAATTCCCTTAAGAACAATAGAAAGGGAAAATATTATATAGATATTTATTTTAAGATGCTTGAAAAAAATTCAAATCATCCATTACTTAAAAGAGTCATTTTCGAGCATTTATTTCTATATGAAATCCATGTGAAATCTCCCCAAGTTAAATATCTTTGGATTATGGAAAAAGAAAAATCGAATATGGCTACATATACAGTGAACAATGATACTTTATATATTGAAGCAGCTTCTTCTGATTTAAAAAATCTAACCATTCTTTGCGTCGGTCAAAGACAAAAGAGTTTCTATTCAAAGGATTACATTGAGATTTATAAACTGATTCAAGACATACCCGTTGAGTTATTATTTGAGTATTACGAAGAGGGCTATAAAACGATAGATTTACTGATTGCCCTTACTTGCCACTTTATAGATCAGATACAAAAAAATGCAGAGATAGATTCTATATTTCATAAGGCTGAACAGATTATTATGGAATGTTTAGAAAACAGTGCTTTATCCGATGATTTTAGAAGAAAGACTTCCGCAGCCTTAGGAAGTCTGCTTACTCGACGTAATAGTCCAGAAAAAGCGGCACCCTATTTTAAACTATTAAATCCGATAGAGTTATCTCCTTCTCAAATTGAAGATGGGATCAATGCCTTATTGGAGAAGGATGAAACGCTTTTAGCGGTTCAGTGGGCACAAAGACATGGCGTAATGCATAGTGCTACAAAGTTTAAATTGGTTAAGAAATCCATTGGCTTGGGCATAGTGGGGGCTTTTATTGCCAATTTAAGCTATGAATTATTTTTAGAGGGAGAGTATGATAAGGATATAGAAACATATCTTGTCAATCATTACGAGGGAAGCCTAAAGACTTGGCTTGTATTAAGAGATTTATTTATTTCATTCAATAAACCCACAGTGGATTTAGATCAAAAGATACTGGAAAAGGGTATATGGATTAGGGAGTTAAACGAAGAGTTAGAAAAGGTGTTTGTGTCATTATACGAAAAAGAAAAGACATTCCCTATAATTCAAGAATTTATATATTACTGTAGTTATGAGATTTTGGTAAACAATAAAACAATTTCTCAGGGAACTTTAGAAAAATTTGAAGAAATATTCTTGGATACAAAGGATATGATTTTAGGTTCAGCGATGCTTCATATTTATCCGAAGCTGAAAATTCGTGGGAAGGATAAAATGATACTTCCGATTTTTGAATGGATGAAAGAAAATCAATTTATTTTCCCAATTGTTAAAGAAAATAAAGACAAATTTCCGTATTTTTCGTATATAGAACAGAATGTCCCCTTTATTCACCGTACAAAATGGGGGAGAGAGGTGACTTTCTGCTATAAGATTCAAGGATTTCCCTTAAACCGAAAAAGGATGTACCCCGTGGCATTTAATGTATATGCTGTCTGTGTATCTTTATTTTATAATGAAGATATGGAGTATTATATTGAAGAACTGGATGAAGAAGGAAATTGTGTCTTGTCAGAGGTATATTCTTATCATCATGATGTGAAAGCTTTAAGTAATGACTCTAGCGAATTATATAATCTTTTGAATAATGCGATTATCTACAGTGAAAATAGCGAGATGGAAAAAACTGAAATGATTTTAGAAACATTGATTGATGGCAATCAAAAAAATAATACGGGCTATTTATTATAGCTTAGCAAGTAAAAGGAGGAGATTTTTATGGGAACATTAGGATTAGATGTAGAAAGAGGTCTATTTTTAGGTATTGATTTTGGAACAACCAACTCCGTTGTCAGCGTATATGATTTTAAAGAAGGCCAGGCTCAAACCATACCAATTGATGGAAGCAATATTTTTCCGACAGCTATACAATTTGAAACAGATCCGGATGACCCTGATAAATTATCCAGGATTTTTGGTATTCAGGCAAAGGAAGCCGCGATTATATATCCTCAAAGTACTGTATTATCTGTAAAACGCCTTCTTGGCAGCGATGAAAAAATTAAAATCACAGTGGACGATAAGGAATATGAATTTACTCCAGAACAAATTGCCGGAGAGATATTAGGCTACCTTAAACAGAAAGCGGATGAATATGTCCAGGAAGAGTTAAATATAGCAGGAGAATTTTCAGGTTGTGTGATTACTGTACCTGCCAATTCAACGGATAAACAAAAGAAAATGACAAAGGAAGCGGCAAAACTGGCTGGTTTTGATGAAGATAATATTTATCTTAGACTGGAACCTGCTGCTGCGGCTATTTCCTATGCAGTTAATGAAAGAAAAGATAAAAAGGTATTGGTATATGAC
>JAAYMW010000125.1 GCA_012521175.1 Candidatus Epulonipiscium sp. | reverse complement strand
TCTTTATGAGTACCTGCATGGTTTATGACAGAGCAAATGATGAAAACGGTATTACAGAGATGCATCCGACCAAACCTGCTTCTCCTTATGCAGGCAGTAAGATCGCAGGAGAAAATATGGTGCTTTCCTATTGGTATGCTTATAAGCTCCCAACAGTAGTCGTAAGACCTTTTAACACCTATGGACCTTTCCAAAAGACAGGGGGAGAAGGCGGTGTTATAGCAATTTTTCTTAAAAAAGCTTTAAATGGAGAAGAACTTTTTATCTATGGAACAGGAGAACAAACAAGAGATTTCTTATATGTGGAGGATTGTGCGGATTTTGTTGTACAAGCAGGATACAGTGATAAGGCAAACGGAGAAATTATTAATGCTGGGTCAGGACGTGATATATCCATTAATGATTTAGCGTTATTGATTGCAGAGGATGAAAAGAGAATAAAACATGTTCCTCATATTCATCCTCAAAGCGAAATTATGAAGCTACTTTGTAATTATAATAAAGCCAGCCTTCTTCTTGGATGGAAACCCAATCACTCTCTGGAAGCTGGCATTGCTAAAACAAAATCTTGGATTGAAGAAAATAGTCATCTGATCTAGGCAATATTGGCTATAAGATAGTATATAAATCCTAAAAAGAAAAATGACGATACATTATGTAAAGAATCTGTTGTTGGAGGGATTTAATATGAAAATAGAAAGTGCTGTTCAATCGGCACATCTACCTATGACTAATACTCAAACATTGAATAACGAAATGATTGGCAAAGATAAAAAGAATCCATCTGTTGATAAAAATATTGACTTACTGGAATACAAACAAGTTTATCCTGAGTATCAGCCTACGATTGCGGAGAAGACAGTCATTGAAGCTATTGAAAAAGCAAATAAAAAATTAAGCGGTGTAATGGCAGAATTTGAATTTTCAATCCATGAGCAAACTAAACAGATAATGGTAAGGGTAATCAATAAGGACACAAAAGAAGTTATTCGTGAAATACCTCCAGAAAAAACATTGGACATGGTAGCTCACCTTTGGGAGATGGCAGGTATTATAGTGGATGAAAAGAGATAAGGAGGGATATTGTGCTTGTAAGTAATAAGCTAAGGTTAACAGGGTTTTCCGGACTGGATACGGAGTCCATGGTTGAACAATTAATGAAAGCAGAATATACGAAAGTAGATAAAATGAAGCAAAAGCTTCAGAAATTAAAATGGCAGCAAGAAGGCTATCGAGAAATGATTAATTTGCTACGAGGCTTTAAGGATAAGTATTTAGATATTTTATCAAAGGATAACTTATTTTCTGCAACGAGTTTTCAAGCCTATTCAACTTCTGTTAAATTAAATGGAGCTGATACAAATGCAGTAAAAGTAGAAACGTTAGCAGGAGTAGCTCTTGGCAGCCATAAAATAACGGTTACTCAATTGGCACAAAAAGAACGATGGGAAAGTACTAAAAGTGTTTCCGGAGATATGACTGGAAATGAAATAACTTCTGATAAATGGGCTAAATTAACCAAGGGAAAATCTTTTGATATTACATTAGATGGGGTCAAAAAAACCATTACACTTTCTGGTGATTATGGCGAAAATTTAGACAATTTAATAGCTGACTTGCAAACGAATATTAATGAGGCTTTTGGAGAAGGAAATGTAAAGGTATTAAAAGAAGGAAACAGCATAAAGTTTGAAGCCACAGGGCATACCTTCAAAATATCTGATACTACAAATACCTACGTTAGTTCCTTAGGATTTAATAACAATCAAACGAATTCTATTACAGGAAGTAAATTAACATTTCCTTTGGAAAACTTAGATGGAACTTTTAAAATAAGTGTTAATGGAACCGAACATACAATTACTTTGTCAGGAACTTATACTGACATTGGTACATTAGCAACAGACTTGAAATCTAAGATAAATGATGCTTTTGGCAGAGATGTCGTAAATGTTACTAAAACAGAAGATAATAAGCTAAAGATTGTATCTTATAATACGTCAGAAGAAATAAAGCTAAGTAATGGAGATACAGATAATATTCTATCTAAGCTAGGTTTCAGCAATGGTGCTAAAATATCAAAATTAGAAGGTGCCGCTGATTTTAATATATCAGAAATAGGAAAAGAATTTGATATTTATTTGGAAGACGATGAAGGGAATATGCAGCAAATTCATATTGAACTTACGGAAGAGGCAAAAAGTATTAGTGAATTAGCTGCACAAATTAATAGTAAAATCCCAGGCATTACTGTTACTACAGACGGAGATAAATTAGTATTTAGCGGAACTAATGGTAAAGAAATTAGAATTGCAAATAGTACCCATGAAACTGTAGAAGCTTTAGGATTTAAGAATGGAGCGACTAATAATCTAAACTTACAAGATACATTAAAAGATGCGTTTGGTATTACAGGAACTGTTAATATTGAAATTAATGGAGTTTCCTTCGAATTTAAAGAAACAGATACAGTAAAAAGTGTAATGGATAAAATTAATAATAGTAGCGCAGGAGTTACTCTTTCTTATAGCAGCGTGAGTGATAAATTTATCCTTCAATCGGATAAAGAAGGAGCAGCAAATAAAATTAGAATATCTCCAGAAGATAATATATTGATAGAAAAACTGTTTGGAGATACGACTGGAGAGGCACATATTAAACAGAAAGCAGTCGATGCAAAGTTCACTTTAGATGGAGTAGAGACTACAAGAAGTTCCAATACCTTTGAAGTGGATGGAATCAAATATACATTAAACAGTGTTACAAATGGAGAAGAAGTTGAAATCACCATTAATTCGGATCCTGACCAGCTTGTAACTAAGATAAAAGATTTTGTTAATGCTTACAATGAATTAATTGGCAAGATCAATGCAAAAACAAGTGAAAGCAGGAAAAAAGCGAGCACATACGAATATTATGAGCCATTAACAGATGAACAGAAAAAAGAAATGTCTGAAAAAGACATTGAGCTTTGGGAAGAAGCAGCCAAAACCGGCTTACTTAGAAACGATGCTACACTTATGAAAATTACAGAATCCATGAGAAGAGCATTATATGATGCTGTAGAAGGAGTAGGTCTTCGAATTTTTGATATAGGTATTACAACTTCAACCGCGTATACCGATAAAGGAAAGCTTGTTATTGATGAAGAAAAATTAAGAAAGGCTATAGAAGAAAATCCTGACCAAGTTGCAGAATTATTTACAAAGAAGTCTAGTATATCCTATGATAGTTCAGACAGAGCAACAAGATATGCAGAAAATGGTCTTTCCTCAAGACTTTTGGATATTATTAATGACAATATCCGTACAACTGTGGATTCAAAAGGCTATCGAGGAATTTTAATAGAAAAAGCAGGAATTGAGAATACAGTTTCCAATGTAAATAATATGATGAGTAAAGAAATAGAACGCCAAAACAATGAGATTGAAGCGTTGTTGGAAAGACTGGCGGATAAAGAAAACAGATATTTTCTTATGTTTTCAAGAATGGAAACCGCTCTGCAGTCTATGAATAACCAATCAGCCTTCTTGATGGGACAACTGTCAGGATGGCAATAAAAAGTAGGATGATTATATGGAGCTTAATGCGATTATTCAGGAAATGATTTTACTTGGCGAAAAGAAACTTCAATGCCTAAAAAAAATGTGGATACTGACTGAAAAACAGGCACAGCATTGTACAGAAGATCAACTGCTCGAACTGATGAAACTCCTGGATGAAAGACAAAGCTATATAGACGAAATTAATGTACTAGACCAAAGCTTTGAAGAAAAATCCAGAGCTCTAAAAAAAGAGCTGGGTATTAATTTGTTGGATGAAATTGATTTAAACAGATATCCCTTAGCCAGAGAACTAAAAAAAGTTCGAGAAGATATATTAAATCATGTCATCAGAATAAAATCTTTAGACGATGAAAACAAGAAAGTTATGGAAAAGCTATTAAAAGAAACAAGCATGGAATTAAAAAAGATTAGACAGGGAAAGGCAGCTAACCAACTGTATCAATATGAATCAGCAGGTTCTGGAGGGGTGTATTTCGACATCAAAAAATAAATCGTTTTTTCGCCTTATAAGGCGAAAAAACGATTTTTTGTTTAGTATTAGTTTAAATTTATTAAACAAAATACCGATATTTGTAGTATAATAGTTATTAAGATATAAAAATATCATTATAAAGCTTCTCTTGAAGTTTTTAGGGAGGAATCATATTTATGGCATACTCAAGTGCATATCAAACCTATAAAAATAATGCGATTTTAACTGCTTCACCTCAAGAACTTGCATTGATGTTATACGATGGAGCTTTAAAGTTTTGCAAACAAGCCATAAAAGCTATTGAAGAAAAAAATATGAGCGAAGCCCATAGACATATTCTTCGTATAGAAGATATTATTGAAGAATTCCAGGCCACTTTAGATAAAAAATATCCTATTAGCAATGAGTTGGCGGCACTTTATGACTATATATACAGAAGACTGGTTGAAGCCAATATTAAGAAAGATATGGCTATTTTAGAAGAAGTATATGACTTAATCAAGGAATTAAGAGATACATGGAAGGAAGCTATGAAACTTGCCAAAACTCAATCCGTGTAACCAAGTTTTTCTGGAGGCATTCATATGACTTATGAAGAAGTCAAAGTACAGATAAAAATATTATTAGAAATACTCTATAAAAAAAAGAATCTGCTGGAGCAGATTTATACCATTACAGAGAATCAAAACTTAATATTAGAAGCAAAAGAGAATAATATAACTTTGTTTGAACAGATGAGTAAAGAGAAAAAAATACAAATAGAAGAAGTTAATGATTTAGACAAACACTTTGAACATTTATATCAAAAGATTTCATATTATATTCATGAAAACGCCACAGAGTATAAAGAACTAATAAAAAGCTTACAAGAACAGATTAAAATCATTACGGATATGGGAGTAAAAATTCAAGTCCTTGAAGAAAAAAACAGTCAGCTGATTCAAATGAAATTTACCCATATAAATCGAGAAATAAAAAGCATGAGCAAAGGAAAGATTCAGGCTGTCCAAGCGTATAAGAATAACGCCTTGCTTACAAAGAAAAGAAAATAATTGCCGAGGTCTTGACTTATTTGCCACATCATGATATATTATTTGAGTGGCAAAAGGTCTTTTTTTTATGCCTAAAAATATGGACTTTATGTAGTAAGTGGAGGTGGAAGTTGTGAGAGTAAAAATCACTTTGGCATGTACAGAGTGCAAACAAAGAAACTATAACACAACCAAAGAAAAAAGAAATCATCCTGACAGGATGGAAACCAAAAAATATTGCAGATTCTGCAAAACTCATACTTTACACAAAGAAACCAAGTAGGAAGTACCAAAAGTACTTGTAAAGGGAAGTGGAATGATGAAAGAATTTTTTCACCAGTTTAAAGGTGAGTTTAAAAAAATCATTTGGCCCAATCGTGAAGACCTAATCAAGCAAACAACAGTAGTTATTGTCACTTCTTTGGTAGTAGCAGCAGTTGTTTTTGTTATGGACGTAATTTACAGTAGCGGATTCGACTTTATCATGAAAATTTTTGGATAAAAGGATGATTGTATGTCTGACGAGGCAAAATGGTATGTGGTCCATACCTATTCCGGATATGAGAACAAAGTAAAGGCGAATATTGAAAAAGTTATAGAAAACAGAGGGATGCATGAACTTATCCATGAAGTGATTGTTCCGCTGCATGATGCGGTTGAAATCAAAAATGGAAAGAAAAAGACGGTTCAGCGTAAAACATTCCCGGGATACGTGCTGGTGAAAATGCTAATGACAGATGATACATGGTATGTTGTGAGAAATACCAGAGGAGTAACCGGATTCGTAGGACCTGGTTCAAAACCTGTTCCTCTTTCAGAGGACGAAATAAGAGGTATGGGCATTGAACTTCCAAAAGCAAAAATTGATATTGAAGTCGGAGATGCTGTAAAAGTCATAACAGGACCATTTGAAAATTCAGTTGGTGTTATCCAGGAAATCCATGAACATAAGCGAACAGTGATTGTAAGATTATCCATGTTTGGACGTGAAACACCAGTTGAACTTGATTTTACTCAGATTCAAAAGATGTAAAAGTAAACAAAGGACATGCAAAAGCATGAAGTGGGAGGGAAATCCCCGCAAATACCACATTATATGGAGGTGCGCTTAAATGGCGAAAAAAGTTACTGGAATGATTAAATTGCAGATTCCTGCAGGAAAGGCAACACCTGCACCACCAGTTGGACCAGCTTTAGGTCAACATGGTGTAAACATTATGGGATTTTGTAAAGAGTTCAACGAAAGAACAGCTCAACAAGCAGGATTAGTAATCCCTGTTGTTATCACTGTTTACCAAGACAGAAGTTTTACATTTATCACAAAGACTCCACCGGCAGCAGTATTGCTTAAAAAAGCATGTAAAATCGAATCCGGATCCGGAGTGCCAAACAAAAATAAAGTTGCAACAATTTCTAAAGAAGAAATCAGAAAAATTGCTGAACTTAAGATGCCTGACTTAAATGCTTCAACCATAGAAGCTGCTATGAGCATGATTGCAGGAACAGCAAGAAGTATGGGAATCGTAGTACAAGACTAATCAACTAAGTATTTAGAACAGTGGGAGGGCATTTGTCCCCGATAATACCACAAGGAGGTAATGAAATGAAAAGAGGAAAAAAATACATCGAAGCTGCGAAATTAGTTGATCGTGGCACTCTTTATGAAGTGCGTGAAGCTATGGAATTAGTTCAAAAAGTAGCTATTGCAAAATTTGATGAAACGGTAGAAGCACATATTAAATTAGGTGTTGACTCAAGACATGCGGACCAACAAGTTCGTGGAGCGGTTGTTCTTCCTCATGGAACAGGTAAAACAGTACGCGTTCTTGTATTTGCTAAAGGAGACAAGGCAAAAGAGGCAGAAGAAGCAGGAGCAGATTTTGTTGGAGGAGAAGAGCTTGTTCCCAAAATCCAAAATGAAGGATGGCTGGAATTTGACGTTGTTGTAGCAACACCAGACATGATGGCTGTTGTAGGACGTCTTGGACGTGTTTTAGGACCAAAAGGTTTAATGCCAAATCCTAAAGCTGGAACCGTTACTATGGATGTAGCAAAAGCAATTGCAGATATTAAAGCAGGTAAAATAGAATACCGTTTAGATAAAACAAATATTATCCACGTACCTATCGGTAAAGTATCTTTTGGTACACAAAAATTACTCGATAACTTCCAAACACTTATGAGTGCAGTTATAAAAGCAAAACCGGCAGCTGCTAAGGGACAATACCTAAAGAGCATTGCCGTATCTTCCACTATGGGCCCTGGAATTAAAATCAATCCATTAAAAGTAACAGAATAATATTCTGATACAAGCTTTTGGTAAAAAGTAGTTTATTAGAACAATATGTTGACAAACACAAAAGAAATGGATATAATATCTTTTGTTGAATAAAAATGAATACTTTGTGACCGCAGACAGTAGGTGCCGTATGGCGTAAAGATTTTCTGCCTACCGAGGTATAGATGATATGAATGATGATTATTTATTACCTCTTTGTCTGCGGACAAAGAGGTTTTTTAGTGAATAGTTATATCCAAGGAGGTGGAAGTAGTGGCTAAATTAGAACAAAAACAAGCAGTAGTGAATGAAATTAAAGAAAAGTTAAATGGTGCAGCGTCTGTTGTATTGGTTGATTACAGAGGTTTAACTGTTGAACAGGATACAGAACTTAGAAAGAAACTTCATGAAGCTGGAGTAGACTATAAAGTTTACAAAAACACCATGATGAACTTTGCTGTAAGAGATACAGAGTTCGAACCTTTAAAAGACTATCTTGAAGGACCTAGCGCGATTGCATTCAGTTATGAAGATCCAACCAACGGTCCCAGAGTTTTAGAAGGAATTGCATCCAAATACAAAGCTTTAGAATTCAAAGCAGGTGTTGTAGAAGGCAAATTATACGATGCAGCTGGAATTGCTAAGATAGCAAAAATACCACCAAAAGAAGAATTGCTTTCCAAATTACTTGGAAGCTTCAATTCTCCAATTGCATCCTTTGCTCGCGTAATCAAAGCGATTGCAGAAAAACAAGCAGAAGGCTCAGAAGCTGCTGCAGAATAATGTGTGAAAAATATAAAATAAAATATTCGGAGGTGTCCTAGAATGGCAAAATTAACAATTCAAGAAATTATCGATGCTGTTAAAGAACTTACAGTTTTAGAACTTAATGAATTAGTAGAAAAATGTGAAGAAGAATTTGGTGTATCCGCTGCTGCTGGTGTTATGGTAGCTGCTGGTGCTGTAGCTGGTGGTGGTGCTGCAGCAGAAGAAAAAACAGAATTCGATGTTGAATTAACCGATGCAGGTGCTCAAAAGATTAAAGTAATCAAAGTAATCAGAGAAATCACCGGCCTTGGATTAAAAGAAGCTAAAGACCTTGTAGAAAGTGCTCCAAAAGTAGTTAAAGAAGGCGCTGCTAAAGATGAAGCAGAATCTATAAAAGCAAAATTAGAAGAAGTTGGAGCAAAAGTAACATTAAAATAATAAACCAAATAAAAAAATAAAATCTCCATATGGAGATTTTATTTTTTTACAATATAAAAAGACCTTGACAGGTCTATGGAAGTATGCTAACATCTTAAAATGTGTCAGTATGTATACAATTAGATTTTTTCATTTTTATTATAACATATTCACACAGCAAAGACAATATGCATTAAATATTTTATTATTTTCTACTAAGTTTTCTAGTGTAATCTAGTTATGGGTACAAAATGCATTCACTGCATTTGTGAGTATAAAAAATTCAAGGGGTGAGAGTACACATGGAAAAAAACAGAATCCATCCCGTACCAGTCGGGAAAGGAGTTCGCATGAGCTATGCCAGAATGGATGAAGTTCTGGAAATGCCAAACTTAATTGAAGTGCAGAAAAACTCTTACAAGTGGTTCTTAGAAGAAGGATTAAAAGAAGTTTTTCAAGATATCTCCCCTATCACGGATTATAGTGGTAATCTAGTGCTGGAGTTTGTCGATTTTTCATTGGACAAGGAGCCAAAGTATTCAATCGAAGA
>JAAYMW010000124.1 GCA_012521175.1 Candidatus Epulonipiscium sp. | reverse complement strand
TTATGGCATTTTCTTTTGCCTGGATATATTTTAGCAATTGTATTATCCTATTTTGCACCTAAAATTTTTGTCGGAATTGCTTTTGATTCTGGAGGAGTGGCTTCCGGTCCTATGACGGCAACTTTTATCCTGGCATTTGCCCAAGGGGCTGCGAAAGCCATTGAGGGAGCAGATGTTTTAATGGATGGCTTTGGCGTAATAGCCATGGTAGCATTAACGCCATTGATTGCAATTCAGATTTTAGGATTAATATATGAGCATAAAGCTTCTCAAAGGAGTTGAAATAGATGGAATCAGATACTATGAATACTTATATTCTTACCCTTGTTGTGGTGAATCCCGGAATGGGAAGTAAAGTTTTGGCAGAAGCAAAAAGCATAGGCGTTAATGGCGGAACCATATTTTTAGGGAAAGGAACAATAACAAATCGATTGCTGGAGTTCTTTGGATTTGATGAAGAGAAAAAAGAAATCGTATTAATGGGGGCGAAATATCAATATGAAACGACAATCCATGAAACATTAACCAATAAGTTTCATATGGATAAGCCTAATCACGGCATTATTATTACAATACCAATAAAAAGCATTATCGGTAGAATAACTGGTACAGAATCTGAGACTACCAGTGAATTCAAAACAGGAGGTAATCATACCATGGCATATGAAGCGGTCTTTACGATAGTAGACAGAGGGCTAGGTCATGAAGTTGTAGATGCTGCTAATTCTGCAGGAGCAAGAGGTGCAACCATCATTAATGCAAGAGGTTCTGGTATCCATGAAGACAGCAAGTTTTTCGCAATGAATATTGAACCTGAAAAAGAAATAGTAATGACGATTATACCGAAAGAAATGTCTGATGCAGTTATCAAAGCAATAAGAGAAAAAATGAAGATAGACGAACCAGGCAAGGGCATTATGTTTGTTATGGATGTTAGCAAAACTTCGGGTTTATTTAGAGAAGATACAAAAAAATAAAACATCGACTTCTGTCGATGTTTTATTTTTAAACAAAAAATTTTCTTTTGATTGCAAGAGATTAAACTTTCTTGCTATAAATTTCTATATTCCAGATATTCATCATAAGTCATTTGTTTATCAATGATTCCTTCAGGAGTGAACTCAATGATTCTGTTTGCAACAGTTTGAATCAGCTGATAGTCATGGGAAGCAAGTAAAATATTGCTTTTAAAATCAATTAATCCATTATTTAATGCCGTAATAGATTCTAAGTCCAGGTGATTTGTAGGTTGATCCAACATAAGAACGTTGGCATTGCTTAACATCATTTTCGCAAGCATACAACGAACTTTTTCACCACCGGAGAGAACTTTTACTTGTTTTAAAGCTTCTTCTCCTGAGAAGAGCATTCTTCCTAAAAATCCTCTTATATAGGTCTCTGTTTGATCTTGAGAATACTGTCTTAGCCAGTCAACCAAATTCAAATCTACATCATTGAAGTATTTGGAATGATCTTTTGGAAAATATGCAGTAGTAATGGTTACTCCCCATTTGTATTCTCCACTGTCAGGCTCCATTTCTCCTGCAAGAATTTGAAATAAAGTAGTTTTTGCAATATCATTTTCCCCTACAAAAGCAATTCTATCGCCTTTTAATACGGTAAAGCTTACATTATTTAAAACTTTTTCGCCATTGATCGTTTTAGTCAATCCGTCCACTCTTAATATATCATTTCCTACTTCTCTTTCAGGCTTAAAGCCAACAAAGGGATATCTTCTTGTTGAAGGCTGGATATCTTCCAATGTAATCTTTTCTAAAAGCTTCTTACGGGATGTAGCTTGTCTGGATTTAGAAGCATTGGCACTAAATCTGGCAATGAATGCTTGCAGTTCTTTGATTTTTTCTTCTTTTTTCTTGTTTTGATCCTTTGCCATTTGAAGAGCCAATTGACTGGATTCATACCAAAAGTCATAATTACCTACATATAATTTAATTTTTCCAAAATCTACATCAGCAATATGAGTACATACATTATTAAGAAAGTGACGATCATGGGAAACGACAATAACGATTCCTTCAAATTGTATCAAAAACTCTTCTAGCCATCGAATAGATTTTATATCCAGATGGTTGGTAGGCTCGTCCAAAATCAGTATTCCAGGTTTTCCGAAAAGAGCTTGAGCAAGTAAAACTTTAACCTTTTCGGGACCCGATAGTTCTCCCACAGTTTTATAATGAAGTTCCGTTTCAATTCCTAAGCCGTTTAAAATAGTCGCTGCCTCCGACTCGGCTTCCCATCCGTTAAGTTCTGCAAATTCAAATTCCAGTTCTGAAGCCCTTACACCGTCTTCCTCTGTAAATTCGGATTTTGCATACAGGGCATCTTTTTCTTTAATGATTTGTGAAAGTCTTGGATTTCCCATAATAACTGTTTCCAGAACAGGAAAGGAATCGTATTGGAAATGGTCTTGTTTTAAAACAGAAAGTCTTGTACCTTGGGAAATAGAAATTTCTCCTGTGTTAGGAGAAATTTCTCCGGATAAAATTTTTAGAAATGTACTTTTTCCGGCACCATTGGCACCAATCACTCCATAGCAATTTCCCGGAGTGAATTTAAGATTCACATCTTCAAAAAGTAATTTATCACCATATCTTAAGCTAACATTTGTTACTGTAATCACAATTGTACCTTCCTTTACTTATTTTTAGCATACGTGGACTATTATACCACAGAAACAAAAGGAATTCATCTAATTTTGATACTTGCAAAAAATAGGGTATATTATTAAGTGTGATAACAAATCGAAGGAGAAATATTTTCGTATAATAATGAAAAGGTAGGAGAAGATATGAAAAAACTTGATAGAAAGTTTTATGAAAGAGATACTTTAATTGTTGCAAAAGAGTTATTAGGAAAGTATATTGTTCATAATGTTGATGGAAAAGAAGTTGTTGGAAAAATTGTAGAAGCAGAAGCTTATAAAGGTGCGATAGATAAAGCTGCCCATAGTTATCAGAACAGACGAACCAATAGAACGGAAGTGATGTTTGGCCCTCCCGGTTATACCTATGTATTTTTGATTTATGGTATGTATCCCTGTATGAATGTTGTTACAGAAGAAGAAGGGAATCCCTGTGCAGTACTGCTTCGTAGTATTGAGCCAATAAAAGGGTTGGAAGATATGTCAAGAAGAAGGTTTAATAAAGCTTATGATGAATTGAGCAAGGCACAAAGAATCAACATAAGCAATGGGCCGGGAAAACTTTGTATGGCAATGGATATTACACTTAAAGATTATGGTGTAGATCTTTGCGGAAATGAATTATTCATATGTGATGGGGAAAAAAAAGAGGTATTTGAAATTGTTGAAGCGAAAAGAGTCAATATCGATTATGCAGAAGAAGCAGCAGATTATCTTTGGAGATTTTATATTAAGGACAATCCTTATGTTTCCGTAAAGAAAAAATAAAAGTTTTAGTTTTTATTATAATGAATATATTTCTTCAACAATACTTTAAACACATAAAAAAATGAGAGAAATACTTGAAATTTCTATCTTTTTGAATTATACTAATTATTAATTAATATTTAATTTTTTTTATTATTTTCCTTGATGCAAATTTGGGACAAATTTCCTATATTTAAGGATAATACGGAAATACCTTAAAAAATTAATACTTCTTTGATCACTGTAGGATTCAAAGGGAAGATGAACTAAATGAATATCAGAGGGAGATTGAGGCAGAGAGTTTTTATAGAATAAAATAATTAAAATATTATTTTAGGCAATAATATAATAATGATTATTACAAAGGAGGGTTTTTAATGCAAAACTTAGGACAATTAATACAAACTGGAGACTGGAAAGGTGAAAAGCATGTTCCCGTAATTCATATTCCCCAGGATATTAAGGCGGGAGAAGCATTTGAACTGAAAGTTTCCATAGGGGATGAAATCAAACATCCTAACGAATTAGAACATCATATTAAATGGATAAAGCTATATTATTTTAAAGAAGACGGGAAATTCCCGGTTGAAATTGCATCATTTGATTTTGTATCCCATGGTGAAGCTGGAGTGATCAGTGAACCGGTTGGTTCTGTAAATGTAAAACTGAATGCATCTGGATTTATTTAT
>JAAYMW010000012.1 GCA_012521175.1 Candidatus Epulonipiscium sp. | reverse complement strand
TGCCGATGAAGTGATTGCAATTATTGCTGGATTAGCTGCAACAGAAGTTGAAGGAATTGCAGGTATGTCTGGTAATTTTGCTGGAGGTATTGCAGAAGTTTTAGGGAAAAAGAACCTATCTAAAGGCGTTAAAGTAGAAGTTGGAGAAAGTGAAGTATCTATCGATTTATCTATCGTTATTAAATTTGGATATAAGATTCCTGAAGTTGCTGCAAATGTTCAGAAAAAAGTTAAAAATGCTGTTGAGACGATGACTGGACTTTCCGTCATAGAAGTAAATCTTAATATTACTGGTGTTCATTTTGAAAAAAATAAACCCGGTAATACAGATAAAGAAAACGAATTTTATGAATAAGAAATGGAAAAATTAACCCTTAAATATAGTTATATTTAAGGGTTAATTTAAGTGGAGAAAATATACAAATAACTTCGAGGAGGAACAAAATGAGCCGCCGTAGAGTAAGAGAGCATATTTTTACATTATTATTTCAGAAAGAGTTTGCTCAGCCTGACGAGGAGCAAGAAAGAATAGATTTATATTTTGAACAACACTCTAATATAAAAGAAGAAGATAAAATTTATATTTTAGATGAACTTCAGGGAATTTCTGCTCATTTAGAAAAGATTGATCAATTAATATCCCATTATTCAAAGGGATGGAAAATAGAAAGAATGTCAAAGGTAGATTTAACAATCCTTCGAGTTGCTGTTTTTGAAATGTATTATAGAGACGATATTCCTAAAAGCGTAGCAATCAATGAAGCCATTGAGTTAGCGAAGAAATTTAGCAGTGATGAAGCGCCTGCTTTTATTAATGGAATATTAGGAAAGATTTCTTCTTCTGTGGAAGCTGTTGCCTATGAAGAATAACAAAGTTTTTAGTGTATCTGATATTAATAAATATATTAAAGCCTTAATCGATATGGATTATATTTTAAATAGTGTTTGGGTGAAAGGTGAAATATCAAATTTTAAAAGACATACTTCCGGACATTTATATTTCACGTTAAAAGATAAAAATAGTGCTATTTCCTGTATTATGTTCAGAAGCAGTGTTTATGCTCTCAATTTTGAGCCTAAAAATGGTATGAATGTCATCATTCAAGGTGCGGTTTCTGTATATGAGAAAAGTGGACAATATCAAATTTATGTCAATAAAATGGAAAGAGAAGGTATAGGTGCTCTTTATGAAACATTTGAAAAATTGAAAAAAGATTTAGAAGCCGAAGGGTTGTTTCAAAAAGAGCATAAAAAGCCAATTCCTTCTTTTCCTAAATGTATAGGTATTGTTACATCACCAACAGGTGCAGCGATTAGAGATATTATTCAAGTTTCTAAAAGAAGAAATCCTAATATAGATTTAGTACTTTTTCCTACTTTGGTTCAAGGGGAAGAAGCGCCCAAAAGTATAGCGGAAGCAATATATGCCATGAATGAATGGGGACAAGCTGACGTATTAATTGTTGGAAGAGGAGGAGGCTCTATTGAAGATCTTTGGGCATTTAATGAAGAAGTAGTGGCAAGGGCTATTTATGAGTCCAAGATTCCTGTCATTTCTGCAGTTGGGCACGAAACTGATTTTACGATTGCAGATTTTGTATCTGATCTTAGGGCCCCAACTCCGTCAGCTGCGGCAGAATTGGCTGTTCCTTCAAGAAAAGAATATCTATCAAAGGTTTCCAATACCCTAAAAACTTTGAATCAATTAATAGATAGACGAATCTCTTTTTATAACGACAAACTTGTAGGAATTCAAAATCATGTTGTATTTAAAAAACCTCTGGAATTCATTTATCGTAGAATGCAAGAATTAGATTATTTAGAGAAAAATCTTCATAAACAAATCAATCATAAAATAACAACTTATAAGACCCATCTGATACACAAAATAAAAACTCTTGAAACATTGTCGCCGTTAAATACGTTAACTCGAGGATATTCGATTGTAATGGATGACAGCGGACAAACGATTGCTTCTATTGATGAGGTAAAAACAAATGACCATATTAATATTCGTATGAAAGATGGAGAAATTCTGGCATGGGTTGAAAAAACTCGGAAGGAAGTGGAGAAAAACAATGCCTAGAAAAAAACGTTTAACTTTTGAAGAAAGTTTAGAACGATTGGAAGAATTAGTTGATATATTAGAAAATGGAGATATTTCCTTGGAGGAATCTTTAAGTTACTATAAAGAAGGAATAGAATTATCTTCTTTTTGCTCTAAAGAATTAGAAGAAGCAGAAAAACAGGTGATGATGTTACAAAAAGATGCTGAAGGAAAATTTATAGAAAAGCCCTTTTTATTAGAGGAGAATAGTGATGAACTTTAAAAAGGAATTAGATACGAAAGTAGATATTGTTAATCAATATTTAGATGGCTTTATTCCTCAAGCTCAGGGATATGCAGAAGTTATTTATGATGCCATGAGGTATAGCTCTTTTGCAGGAGGAAAAAGACTGAGGCCGATATTAATGCTGTCCGCTTTTGAGGCTGTTGGAGGTGTTGGAGAAATTGTTTATCCTTTTGCCTGTGCCTTAGAAATGATCCATACCTTTTCTTTAATCCATGATGATCTCCCCGCAATGGATAATGATGATTACAGAAGAGGGAAATTGACCAATCATAAAGTATATGGAGAAGGATTAGCAATACTGGCCGGAGATGCATTGCTGAATTTGGCTTTTGAGACAATGATTACGGCAACAAAAAAGCATAGGTCTTGGGAGGCTATTGACGCAATGGATGTTATTGCCTATGCTGCCGGAATCAAAGGAATGATTGGTGGACAAGTTGTCGATTTGATTTCTGAAAATAAAATCATAGATCTTGATACACTTCATTATATACATAAAAATAAAACGACTGCAATCATTCAAGCTGCTTTAAAAGCTGGAGCTTTATTAGGAAAAGGTACACCTGAGGAAATTGAAGCCTTGGATAAATTTGGATATTGCTTAGGGATGGCATTTCAGATTCAAGATGATATATTAGATATCATCAGTACACAGGAAGAGCTAGGAAAACCCATTAAAAGTGATGAAAAAAATGGGAAGGCAACTTTTGTTTCTTTAAAAGGCTTAGATTTCTCAAAACAATATGTAAAACAACTTTCCCAGGATGCTATACATTACATGGAAGATTTTAAAGAGAAAGGGCAGTTTTTATCCTGGCTGTCAGAATATTTAATGTCTCGAACTTATTGAGGAGGATTTACATTGCAGACAGTTGAATCTATATTTAGAAACGAAATATTAAGAACGTCTATTTTAGCTTGGTTTATTGCTCAGGTATCTAAAATGATTTTAGTGCTTATCCAAAGTAGGAGAATGGATTTTTCAAGATTAATTGGTTCAGGGGGAATGCCCAGTTCTCATTCTGCTTTTGTAATGTCCATGTGTGTAGCTGTAGGAGAAAAAATGGGATATGATTCTGCTTTCTTTGGAGCATGTTTTGTTATTGGACTCATTGTTATGTATGATGCCGCAGGGGTAAGAAGAGCTGCCGGGAAACAGGCAGCGGTTTTAAATAAAATCATAGAAGAAATTGAACATGATGAATTACATTTTGAAGAAAGGCTCAAGGAACTCTTAGGTCATACCCCTATTGAAGTTCTGGTAGGAGCAGTTTTAGGGATCATAATTGCATTGATTCGTGTATAGTATAGGGGCGGACTTTGTTCGCCCATTATTTTTCCATAATGATAATCCTAAGCTTGAAAAAATCCATAGCAAGAGGTTAAAATAATATGAGATAGGAATAATGTCTCTTGAAGAAAGAAGGGAGCATATTGAAGCAATTCATTGATACAATTGATTCACCTGAGAAATTAAAAAAATTAAACATAGATCAACTTAAAATTCTTTCAAAAGAAATAAGAAATTTTTTAGTCAATACACTTTCTCAAACTGGGGGGCATTTAGCTTCTAATCTTGGAGTAGTAGAATTAACTTTAGCGCTTCATTATTGTTTTAATTCTCCTCAGGATAAGATCATTTGGGATGTAGGACATCAAAGTTATGTTCATAAAATTATTACTGGAAGAAAAAATAAGTTTCAAACTTTAAAGCAAATGGGTGGTATTAGCGGTTTCCCTAAAAGAAAAGAAAGTATCCATGATGTATTTGAGACAGGACATAGTTCTACATCTATTTCTGCAGCATTAGGTATGGCTGCAGGAAGAGATTTGAATAAAGAAAATTATTCTGTTATTGCCGTTATTGGAGATGGTTCCTTGACAGGGGGTATGGCTTTTGAAGCTTTGAATAATGCAGGAAGGTCTAATACCAATTTGATCGTCATATTAAATGATAATCAAATGTCCATTTCTCCTAATGTGGGAGGGCTTTCTAAATATCTAAACAATATTCGTACAGAACCTGTATATCTTGAGGTAAAAGAAGATATTGATCAAATTTTAAAGAAGATTCCTGGCATAGGAAAAAGCGTTGCAAAAACAGTGAAAAAAACTAAAGAAAGTATACGATACTTATTAGTTCCCGGAACCTTATTTGAAGAACTGGGCTTTACTTACGTAGGTCCAATTAACGGACACGATATTAAATCCCTTGTAACTGTATTTAAAAAGGTCAGAAAGATGAAAGGTCCGATTTTGCTTCATGTAAAAACGATAAAAGGGAAAGGCTATTCTCATGCAGAAAAACTTCCTTGCCAATATCATGGAGTTGGACCTTTTGATGTGAAATCAGGACAAGCTCTTGGCGGAGTAGGGGAAGAAACTTATTCAGATGTATTTGGAAACGCCATTGTTCAAATAGCCAATGAAAACAAAAAAATTATTGCCATTACTGCAGCTATGCCTGATGGCACCGGATTAAAATCTTTTCAGCAAAAATTCCCAGAAAGATTTTTTGATGTGGGGATCGCTGAACAACATGCAGTGACTTTTGGGGCGGGATTCGCTTCTATTGGATTTCACCCTGTATTTGCTGTATATTCTTCATTTCTTCAAAGAGCTTATGATCAGATTATTCATGATGTATGCATTCAAAATCTCCCCATGGTTTTTGCAATTGACAGAGCAGGAATCGTAGGGCAAGATGGAGAAACACACCAGGGAATCTTTGATTTGTCCTTTTTATCTCATATGCCTAATTTAACGATTATGGCACCCTGCGATAAATTTGAGTTAGAAGAAATGCTGAAATTTGCTTTTACGATTAAAGGTCCAGTTGCAATCCGTTACCCGAAAGGTAAAGTTTTTAATTTATTGAAGTTGGATAGAGCACCTATTCAATACAGAAAAAGTGAGGTTATTTGTGAGGGAAAAGATGGTGCAATTCTTGCAGTTGGGAAAATGGTGGAATTTGCTACAGTCATTGTTGAAAATTTAAAGAAAGAAGGCATTGAACTTTCTTTGATTAACCCCAGATTCATTAAACCTATAGATGAAGAAATGATTTTTGAAGTTTGCAATAAACACAATTTTATTTTTACAATGGAAGATAATGTAGCTACAGGGGGATTTGGTTCAAATGTTATGCAAATTCTGGCAAAGCATAATATGAATATTCCTATAAAAATCTTTGCTTTTCCGGATCAATTTATAGAGCACGGTTCTTGCAGCGAATTATATAAAAAATATCATTTAGATATTGAGAGTATGCAAAAAGCAATAAAGAAAACATTAATTGAAGGATGATAGACAAATGACTAAAAAAGAACGCTTGGATATCCTATTGGTAAAACGAGGTTTTTTTGAATCGAGAGAAAAAGCCAAAGCCAGTATCATGGCAGGTCAAATTTTAGTAAATGGTATAAAAGAAGTTAAGGCAGGAGTACAAGTTGATGAAAATGCCAATATAGAAGTAAAAGAAACAATGAAATATGTAAGCCGTGGTGGCTATAAATTAGAAAAAGCAATAGAGGCTTTTTCGATTGATTTGAAAAATAAGGTAACGTTGGATGTTGGAGCATCTACCGGAGGATTTACGGATTGTATGCTTCAAAATGGAGCTAAAAAAGTATATGCTATAGATGTAGGCTACGGGCAATTTGCGTGGAAACTGCGACAGGACGAAAGAGTTGTCTGTATGGAAAAAACCAATATTAGATATGTTACCAGTGACGATTTAGAGGAGTTAGGAGATTTTGCTTCTATTGATGTTTCTTTTATATCTCTTACAAAAGTTTTAACGCCTGTTAAAAATTTATTGACTGAGATTGGCGAAATAGTATGTTTAATTAAACCTCAATTTGAGGCAGGGAGAGAAAAAGTAGGAAAAAAAGGAGTAGTAAGAGATCCGAAGATTCATGAAGAAGTTATTTTAAATGTAATTCATTATGCAATAGAAGAAAATCTTTATCTAAAAGGACTTTCATATTCTCCGATTAAAGGTCCTGAGGGAAATATTGAATACTTGGCATATTTTGGCAAACGAGATAAAGAAGAAAGTAACTTAAACATAGAATTATTAATAAAAAAGACAGTTGAAGAAGCACATAATGAATTAAACTAAAATGTGGTGATGAAATGAAAAAGGTAGGATTGATTCCTAATATTGACAAAGATATAGGTTTAGCAAATACTGCTATGATTCTTGATTGGCTTATTAAGAAGAACTGCACAATTAATCTATTAGAAACTCACGCACGACTCCTTAATCGATCGGATTTAAAAAAGGATGAAGATGAAATATATAGAGATTCTGATTTTATCATCGTTCTGGGAGGAGACGGCACCTTATTAAGTGCTGCAAGAAATGCAGCCATTTATGATACACCCATTCTTGGAATTAATTTAGGAACATTAGGATTTCTTGCAGAAGTAGAAAAAAAAGCCTCTTTAGAAGCGCTGCAAAAGGTTTTGGATGGCAAATATGTTATAGAAAAAAGAATGATGCTTGAAGCCAGTGTCTATGATCGTCATAATGATGATGTGAAAAAATTAATTTGTTTAAATGATATTGGTATTACAAGAGGATCTCTTTCCAGAATAATAGATTTAAGAATATTTATTAATGACAATTTTGTAGACGATTATCCAGCTGACGGAATTATTATATCTACGCCTACTGGTTCTACGGGATATAATTTATCCGCCGGTGGCCCAATACTTGACCCTAATACGAATATGATGGTAATTACTCCTATTTGCCCCCATAGATTATATGCCAGATCCATTGTTGTATCTGATGGAGATATCATAAAAGTTCAGATTGGTGAAAACTTTGGCTGTGATGTTATTTTAACAATAGATGGGCAGATGGGATATCATTTGAGTAATAATGATGTTGTAGCCATTCAAAAATCACACTATAAAACTAGTTTAATAAGAACCTCAAACTATAGTTTTTTTGATATATTACGAAAAAAAATTGTAGGAATTAGGAGTGAAATCGGATATGAAAGTGAAGCGTCAATCAAAGATTCTTGAACTGATTCATAACAATTCCATTGAAACTCAGGAAGAATTAGCAGAAAAATTAAAAGAAGCTGGATATGAAGTGACTCAAGCAACTATTTCACGAGATATACGTGAACTAAAATTAACGAAAGTACCTACAGCCCATGGAACACAAAAGTATGCTGTAATTAATCAAAATGATCAGCAGATATCGGATAAATTTATCCGTGTTTTTAAAGATGGATTTGTTAGTATGGACAGGGCACAAAATATTCTTGTAATCAGGACGCTTACAGGGATGGCAATGGCAGTTGCTGCAGCTATGGATGCTTTTCATTATCAAGAAATTGTGGGAACAATTGCAGGAGATGACACCATTTTTTGTGCAGTAAGGAGTGAAGATGAAACAATTAAATTAATGGAGAAGCTGAATCGTATCCTTAATTCGAACTAAGGAGGAATTTCATGCTCATACATATTTATATAAAGAACATGGCCTTAATTGATGAAATAACACTAGACTTTGATGAGTGTTTAAATATTTTAACCGGTGAAACTGGTGCGGGTAAATCTATTTTAATCGATTCTATTAATTTTGCTTTAGGGGAAAGAACTTCTAGAGAAATGATACGCTCCGGAGAAAATAATGCCCTGGTAGAGCTTCTTTTTTATTTAAGGAAGAATGAAGCGATGAATTTGCTTAAAGATATGGGTATTCATTTAGAAGAAGACGGATATCTTCTGATATCAAGATCGATTAATCAAAGCGGAAGAAGCATATGCCGTATTAATGGACAAACAATAACTTTAGGTATGCTAAGGCAAGTTTCTAATATGCTCATCGATGTTCATGGTCAGCATCAACATCAATCCTTATTAGATGTTGGAAAACATATTGAATTATTGGATGAATTTTGTAAAGATACATTTAAAGACTATAAAAATCGCCTTGCACAATACTATAAAGAATATAAAAGTATTGAAAAACAAATGGAAAATCTTTTAGTGGACGAAAAAGAAAAAGAACGAAAAATCGACCTTTTAAAATTTCAAATTGATGAGATTTCAGAAGCTAGATTAAAGAAAAATGAGGATGAACTTTTACAATCCCAGTTTAAAATATTATCTAATCTAGAAAAACTTAACAAAGGTGTAGATACTGTTTACGCCCTTTTATATGAGAATACATTTAAAGGTTCATCTGCCTGTGATAATTTAGGAGAGGCGTTAAAAATCTTAAAAGACTTATCTGGCATAGATTCTGAACTTTTGCCTGTATATGAAAGCGCAGAAAACATTCTCATACAATTAGAAGATCTATCAAGAGATATAAGAAATTATAGAGAGCAAATAGAACATGACCCTGAAGAACTTCAAAATGTAGAAAAACGTTTGGATTTAATTTATAATTTAAAAAGAAAATATGGAAATACTATTGAAGAAATTCTTGAATATAAAGAAAAAATAGGGGATGAATTAAATTTTATTATTAATAGTGATGAAAAACGAAAACAACTTAAGAAAGAATATTTGGATTTAGAGAAGCAAATCATTGAGATATGTAAAAAGATATCCGATATAAGAAAAGAAAAAGCTAAAGTCATTGAAAATCGTATTGAGAAAGTGCTTCATGAGCTGGAAATGAAAGATGCAAAGTTTTTAATTCATTTTTCACAAAAAGAGCATTTTAATGAAAACGGTTGGGATCAAGTGGAATTCCTGATTTCTACCAATCCTGGAGAAGGATTAAAGCCTCTTTCAAAAATTGCTTCCGGTGGAGAAATGTCTAGAATCATGCTTGCCTTAAAAAGTGTTTTAGCAGATATTGATGAAATAGATACATTAATTTTTGACGAAATAGATACAGGGATTAGTGGAAGAGCAGCACAAAAAGTAGCTGAAAAATTAGGATTTATTTCAAGAAAGCATCAAGTGATTTGCATCACGCACTTACCCCAAATAGCAGCTATGGCTGACCAACATTATAGGATTGAAAAGAAAGTAGAAAATCAAAAGACCATATCTTCTATTCAAGTTCTTGATTACGGGGAAATGATAACAGAAATAGCCCGATTGACCAGTGGCGCATTGATTACGGATATTACATTGAAAAACGCTGAAGAAATGAAAAGAATGGCTAATGAACTTAAAGTTAATTTGGGATAGATAAAATGAATTTATGCGGCATTAGCCGTTTTTTTTTGTAAAAAATTTTATTGCTTTTTCATCAATCAAGTTTTCAATTTTACACTCCTTGCAGTTTTTGCACGTTTTATTGTGAATTGGTTTTTTTAATAGTTTTTGACTGGTATAAGAACAAATTAAAAAGGTTAATTTATGCTTATAAACTATTATAAAAAATAAATTAATTGATTTAATTTATGCTGGTGGGGTGTGGAATCTTGAATGCTAGAAAAAAGAGGCATCACAAATCCTTAAAAATAGGCATATTATTTATCCTTATTATTACTTTTATAAGTCCTTTTGCTGCATCATTCTTATATATTCCTGAGGAAATTAAGTTAGTTGCCGGAAGAGAACATGAATTTAAATTTAATGTTCCGCTTAAGGCAAATATTGTCTTAGATAAACAAGGCGTTCTTAAAGTAAATAGTAAACCTATTGATAAAAATAATATTGATATTAGTTTACAGGAACCGTTTTCGATTCAATCCGATGAAAGAGGTACTTTAGATGTAAAACTTAAACTTTTAGGTGTTCTCCCACTAAAAACCGTGAAAGTGGATGTCATTTCTCCCTTGGAAGTAGTTCCATGTGGAATGACAGTGGGTGTCAATGTTGTTACAGATGGCATTATGGTTTTGGGAACTGGTAATGTCAACGGAGTGGATGGAAAAGTTTATGAACCTAGTAAAGGAATACTAGAAAGTGGGGATTTGATTTTAGAGGTCAATGGAAAACCATTAGAGAATAAAGAACAGCTCATTGAGTGTATCGAAAATAGCAATGAAGAAAAGTTAAAAATGAAAGTTAAAAGAGAAGATGAAATTATAGAAACGAGTATTCAGCCCGTCAAAAGTAAAGAAGATAAACGATTTAAAATAGGTGCTTGGGTTAGAGACCAAACACAGGGTATTGGAACAATCACATATTATAATCCCCATACAAATTCTTTCGGAGCTTTGGGTCATGGCATAACAGATATCGATACAAAGAAGCTTATGCCTATTAAAAACGGTAAAATTATGAAAGCAGAGATTACTTCTATTAAAAAAGGGCAAAAAGGTATTCCGGGAGAACTTACGGGAGCCATTTATGATACAGAAGAATCAAAAATAGGAAGTGTTAAACTTAATACCAGTCAAGGAATTTTTGGAAAGATTGATACGAATAAGATGGATTTACTCCCTAAAGACACAGTTCCCATAGGCCTTCAACACGAAATTCATGAAGGGAAAGCAGTGATTCGTTCTAATATTTCAGGAAATAAAATTGAAGAATTTGATGTGTATATTCAAAAAATTGCAAAATTCAACCAAGACGTTTCAAAAGGCATGATTGTAAAGATAACAGATCCCAGATTACTAGAGAAAACGAATGGTATTGTACAGGGCATGAGTGGTAGTCCTATTCTACAAGATGGTAAATTAATAGGTGCGATTACTCATGTTTTTGTTCAAGATCCCACTAAAGGTTATGGTATTTTTATCGAAAGCATGCTGAAAAAAGAAGAAATTATGGAATAAAACGGAACAATATACTCTATTTTATTAGTGAGCATATTTTTGTGAATAATCAATCTTGATTTTATTTTGTCAATTCATTATAATAGGAATGAACTGTATATTTTATAGAGGAGGGCTATGATTAGGAGGAGAAAGTCTTTACTATATAATAGGGGGGATTTGTTTGAAAAATAATAAGATACAAATTGTATTAGCAGACGATAATAAAGATTTCTGTGATATTTTAGAAGAATACTTGAATAAGCAAAGCGACATGGAGGTTATTGGAACTGCAACCAATGGTCTAGAAGCCTGTGATATTATTTTAGACAAGAAACCTGATGTTGCCATTTTAGATGTCATTATGCCCCATTTAGACGGAATAGGCGTTCTGGAAAAACTGAATTCTATTTCAATGACAAAAAGACCTTTGTATATCATGCTTTCAGCAGTCGGTCAAGATAAAATTACAGAAAAAGCCTTAAATTTAGGTGCAGAATATTATATTATTAAACCTTTTGATATGGAAACTCTTATTACTCGTATACGTCAGTTAAAAGGACATCATGAAATTATAAAAAATAAATCCATAAGTGTTCACTCCACTAAAGGCTCTTATACTCCATCCGCTCATAGCTTAGAAACAGAAGTGACTAATGTTATTCATGAAATTGGAATTCCTGCACATATTAAAGGATATCAATATCTAAGAGATGCCATCATCATGGCTATTAATGATATGGATATTTTAAATTCAATCACGAAGCAATTATATCCCTCAATTGCAAAAAATTATAATACTACTCCAAGTAGAGTAGAAAGAGCTATCCGTCATGCTATAGAAGTTGCTTGGAGTAGAGGAAAAATGGATACAATCGATAAGTTGTTTGGATATACTGTAAATAATGGAAAAGGTAAACCTACTAACAGTGAATTCATCGCACTGATTGCAGACCGTTTGCGATTGGAATTACAAGTAGGTTAGTACATATAAAAAAAGCTTTCCTGCTTTTAAAATTAATATTTAAAAGTAGGAAAGCTTTTTTTAATTTGGTTATATTTATTTTAAAATCACCCATACTAAATAAAGATAGAGAAAAAAGTGGGTGAATAAATGAGCATTATAGGTATTGCAAAAGTGGACTATAAAACGAAAAACTTAATTCAAAGAATCACTCCTAATGATATAGCAATTATTGATCATGAAGATTTAGATTATGCCTGTGCATATAGTTTAGTTTCAAAAAAGGTAAAAGCAGTAATTAACACATCCAATTTCATATCAGGGAAATATCCCAACAGAGGTCCTCATTTACTTCTTGATGCTAAAATCCCTATTTATGAAAATATAGATCATACTGTTTTTAAATATATTAAGGAAAATGATGAGATTGTCATTAAAGAAAATATTCTCTATAAAAATGATTTAAAAATAAGATTAAAACCTCTTACAAAAAGTCAATGTGATACATATCAACACTTATCTCAGAAAAATATACAAAGCCAAATGGGTGCTTTTATCGATAATACATTAGAGTATATGCGAAAAGAAAAGGAACAGTTATTTTTACCCAGAGAAAATCCTAAACTTAGCGTAGATATACGGAATAAACCTGTAGTTATTGCCATTAGAGGACATCATTATATGGATGATTTAGCTAAGCTTAAAAATTTTATCGATCAGAATCAGCCAGTTTTAGTTGGAGTGGATGGAGGGGCAGATGGGTTTACCGAGTTTAACTATACTCCGGATATTGTTTTTGGAGATATGGACAGTGTATCCGATGATACTCTTACAAAAACTAAAAATATAGTTGTTCATGGATATTGCAACGGTATATGTCCAGGGGAAGAACGTTTAAAGAAACTCAATTTGAAATATGAAAAATATTTTTGCTTTGGAACCAGTGAAGATGCTGCTCTATTAATGACATATTTTATGGGCGCTTCATTCATTGTAACCTTAGGCAGCCATAACAATATCATAGATTTTTTAGAGAAAAATCGAAAAGGAATGTCAAGTACTATTTTAACAAGAATGTTAGTTGGTTCTAAATTAATCGATGCCAAAGGATTTTTTAGACTATACTAATGAGAGGGGTGGAAGCATTGGATAAAAAGGTATCTGTGATTATACCAGCTTATAATGAAGAAGAAAGGATTGAAGCAACTATTAGAGGACTAATAGAACCTGATATAGAAGTAATAGGAGAGATTATTGTTGTTGATGATGGGTCAAAGGATAAAACAAGGGAAAAAGTTATGAGTGTTCAGTCCGATCATGTTTTTTGTATTTCTTTACCTCAAAATCTAGGGAAAGGAGCTGCCTTGAGAAAAGGTTTAGAAATTGCTAAATATCCCATTATAGCATTTCTAGATGGGGATGTCGGATACACTTCAAAGGAAATTATTAAACTCATTGAACCTGTTTTATATGATGAAGCCGACGTTACAATAGCCAATTTTCCATCTCCCAATACAAAAGGTGGATTTGGTATAGTAAAAAAAATATCTCAGAAAGGCGTAAGGCTTTTAACAGGAAAAAGTGTTCAAAATCCTATTTGTGGCCAAAGAGTATTTACTAAAAATGTTCTTTCAAATCTTGAAATACCAAATGGTTTTGGTGTTGAAATCGGTATGATGATTGATATATTAAATCAAAATTACAGGATAAGAGAAATTCCTGTACTGATGGAGCATAGGGAAACAAAAAGAGACATGCAAGGTTTTATTCATAGAGGAAAAGAATTAATAGATATTATCCGTATTTTAGCAAAAAAATATTATAAATATAAAACTATAGTGGATTGATGGTGGCCTATGATTCTTTACGTATTAGGAGGCATTATATCATTTGTCGTTTCATTCTTATGGAAATCTTTAATAATTGATTTTCTTATCAGTCATAATATAAAGGTTGTTAATTATAATAAAAAAGAAATTCCTGTAGGCATTGGGATATTGCTGCTGTTGTCAGCAGTTATATCCTCCTCTTTTATCCTTTTTATTACAGATCAGCCAATGATGTATTTTGTATATTTATTTGGTTTATCATTGGTTGGTTTTGCCGGTATTCTTGACGATTTAGTAGGAGAAACCAAAATCAAAGGGTTAAAAGGCCATCTTTCTAAAATGTGTCAAGGACAGTTGACATCAGGTGGTTTAAAAGCGATTATTGGAGGCTTATCTGCATTGTATGTGTCTTTTTCTTTTTCAATGAGTTTAATGGATTTATTACTAAATACTTTAATTATTTTATTTTTTATAAATGCTATGAACTTATTTGATGTTAGACCGGGACGAGCAATTAAAACTTTTTTAATAACCAGTATGTTCGTTTGGACATTTTCAAAAGCACCGGATAGATACCTGACGCTCATATTAGTCGGCGGAATTTTAACTATTGTAAAAGGCGATTTAAAAGAAGAATATATGCTAGGAGATGTAGGCGCCAATATATTAGGCTATACTCTTGGATTTACAAGTGCTATTTCATTTAATATGGGAAATAAAATTTTTATTATTGCATTACTGGTTATTCTACATATTATCGCAGAAATTACATCTATATCTCTACTCATTAATAAGAATCCTGTACTTAGATATATTGATGAAATAGGTCGCTTAAAAAAATAAAACACAATCCAGGGAAAATCCCATGAATTGTGTTTTATTCTTTTATAATGAGGTTTTTAATTTTTGATTCATCAGGTGTAATATAAATTGTATTGTAATGATCGTAAATCACCATTCCCGGTTTAGCTCCATTGGGTTTTTTAACATGTTTTTTCTGAGTGTAATCCACAGGTACATTACTTGAAGTTTTTGCTTTACTATAGAATGCGGCAAGATTCGCAGCTTCAATAATGGTGGTATGAGGAACTTCTTTGTTTTGCGTTTTTATGATAACGTGTGAACCTGGAATATCTTTTGTATGAAACCATAAATCTGTCGGGGAAGCAAAACGAAGGGTAAGGTCATCATTTTGGCGATTGTTTTTTCCTACATAAATATCAAACCCATCGCTAGAATAAAAATGAAGAGGTTTTGATTTAAGCTGAGCCTTTGATTTTTTTGGATTCCTCATTTTTAAATATCCTTGTTCTTTTAGCTCATAGCGTATATCATTGATATCGCTTTCGTCGGTACTGGATTCTGTAGCAGTTAATAAGGATTCTAAGTATTGAATTTCCTCTTCTGTTTGTTTAAGTTGTTCTATAAGTGCTAAATGTGTTCTTTTTGCTTTATTATATTGCTTAAAGTATTTTTGAGCATTTTCTGATGGTGTAAGCGTAGGGTCTAATGGAATGGTCACCTTGGGTTGTTCTTCCTCGTAAAAATTGATTGTCTCAAAAGAATTCATTCCTTTTGTAATCGTATATATATTTGCAGTGATTAATTCGCCATATAGTCGAAGATATTCTCTATTGGACACTTCTTTTAATTTTTGGATCTGCAAATCTTTTTTCTTATAACATCTTTCTAAGTTATTTTGAATTATTTTATGGATATCGTTGGATTTTTGCTTGATTCTTGAGAGATTGTCTTTTTCGGCATAAAATAATTCAATTACTTGAGAGATGGAATCGAATTTTTGCTTCTTGTATCCAATAAATTGATTCATCTCAATAGATGAAAACTCTATAGGTTCATTGGTATCCGGATGAAAAATGATTTGAGGCGTAAAAGAATTATTTTTGATTAAACCAAATAAATGTTGCATAACATTGGATAATGCCGTTTTATTTTCCTCCGTTAATTCTTCTAAGTAAAGAGATGTATCCAGATTTGCTTTGTAACATATTTCAGAAGCAATTACAGGACTGATTCCAGAAAAAGATTTATAAATAGATTGTTGAAGCTTTGTTCCATTAGTGCCTTTTAAAAAATTTGCAAAGTCATTGTTAAGGACAGATAAAGGGTTCATTTTATCTTGAGAAGGGGGTCTGACATAAATCCTTCCGGGCAATACTTCTCTTACGGAACTCTTATCTTTTGATACATGTATGATACTATCAAGTATACGATTTTCACTATCGGTTAATATGATATTACTATGCCGTCCCATGATTTCAATAATAAGTTTTTTGGTACATAAGTCTCCCATTTCATTTAAAGCTTCTATATGAAATTCTACTATTCTTTCAAAATCAGGTTGAATGACATCAAGGATTTTTCCGCCAGATAAATGCTTTCTAAGGAGCATACAAAACATTGGAGGTGTTTCAGGATTTTTCTTATTATGACTTGTAAAATGAAGTCTTGGATGGGTGCTATGGGAAGTAAGCAGTAGGCGATAACTGTTTCCCTTTCCTCTTGTATGTAGAATAATTTCATCGGATTCTGGTTGATAGATTTTGTCAATTCTTCCTCCTAATAAAAGCTGTTTGATTTCATAAACAATATTAGAAATAACTATTCCGTCTAATGCCATCACTTATTCCTCCTTTGAATATCATAAATAGTATATCATTAAATATTTTACTTTAAAAGGACGATTATGCTATTAAAGTCGTTAGTGTAAAATTACTATGGGAAAAAATTAAGAAATAGAAGAAAAGAGTATCTCCCTGTGATATCATGTAATTTGACAAAGAACCACAAGAATCACAGAAAGGAAGATACTCTTATGGAATTCATT
>JAAYMW010000011.1 GCA_012521175.1 Candidatus Epulonipiscium sp. | reverse complement strand
ATCTCCTTTCTTATGTTATTTTTAGCCAATTAACATTTTAGCAGATTTATTTCACAAGTGCATTTTATTATGTAAAAAAATAAATGTTAGAGTGCATTTTCTCACCCCAACATTTATTATAGAACCAAAAATAAAACCTCGGATGACCCCGAGGTTTTTACTTTAATCTCTATTTAACATTGTATCGATCACATCCTTCATAATTTTTATACCTTGTTCAATTTGATATTCATCTACAGCTGAAAAACCAATCCGTACATAAGAAGATACATCCTCTGTCGTCAAAAACAAGGAACCTGGAGAAAGTATAACTTCTTTTGATAAAAGCAAATCACATAATTTTTCAACCGAAATAAAATGATTCAATTTTATCCATACACTTAACCCTCCCTGGGGCGGTATGTAGGAGATATAGTTTTTTAAATAAATATCTAAAGCATTAAGAAGAGAATGATATCTTTTTTCATAAGTAGTACATATCTTTTCTATATGAGTTTTCCACAATTCCTTTCTAAGGTATAAGTCCAGTACTCTTTGTATAAATCCAGAAGCAAAAATGTCTAACGCATGTTTATGGGATAAAATGTGTTTGCGGAGTGTTTTTGGAAGAATCAAAAATCCCAAGCGAAGACCAGGCATTAATATTTTAGAAAGACTTTTAATATATATCACTCTGTCTTTATCATCCAAAGATTTTAAAGGAATAATAGGCTGATTAGAATAATTTAAGTCGCTTATATAATCGTCTTCAATAATATATGTATTATATTTTTCAGCTAAGTCTAAAATAATTCTTTTTTTATTAACAGAATAAGAATATCCAGTGGGATTTTGGAAATATGATGTTATATAAATAAATTTTGGATGATATAATTTGAGATAATCTTCTAATATTGAAGTATTCATACCGTCTGAATCTAAAGGGACTTCTATGATACGTGCTCCTTTGCTTGTAAACGCAACAATTGTTCCATGATGAACAGGTTTTTCAACACAAATAATATCTCCGAACTGAATCATTGTTTTTGAAAGAAGATCTATACCGTGTTGCGTATCTGAGATAATTTGAATGTGGTCTTTTGTTGTGTGGATACCGTAGGTTGCCAGATAACTTGTAATAGATTCTCTTAAATGTTCATATCCTTGCCTGTCTTGATCGCTGAACGCGTTACCTTTATATCGATCTAAAACTTCATTGAATAGGATTTTGAAATCTTTTACAGGGAAAAAATCTGTAGGGATAGAAATACTCGCAAAATTAATCGTATTTTTTGAAATTGAAAAATTTTTGAATGGAATATTTTTATCTTTTTCGTAGAAAATGGGGGGTGAAAGCTTTACTAAAGGTACAGGAGAGACATAGGTACCACTTCCCATTTGGGCATAAACTACACCTTTATTTTCTAAATATTTATATGCATTAACCACCGTAACATTATTTATTCTTAATTGTGTAGCTAGAGTACGAATAGTAGGCAATTTGGTATTTGGTTTTAAAAGACCTTTTTGAATGAGCTCGTGTAGGGCATCTCCTAATTGCTGGTAAAGAGGAGTCTTACTATTTTTATCTAATTGTATTGATACAAAATGACTCATTGTGTAAATCCTCCCTTTTGAATTGAGTCGCTATTATATATCTACTCCTAAACTGCCAAATTCTTGATTTATTTTTTTATTGGAGTAAAATCATAATATACCTTTAAAAGCTATAGATATTATTAGGGACAGGAGAGAATAAGTCATGAAAGAATTATCGCTGCATATATTAGATATTATTGAAAACAGTATACGGGCTAAAGCAACAGACATAAAACTAGAAATTATTGAGGATTTAGAAAACAATCTTTTTGAAATAAAGATTGAAGATAATGGAAAAGGGATGGATGAAGCGTTTGCCAAAGCTATTAAAGATCCTTTTACAACCACTAGAACAACAAGAAAAGTTGGACTTGGGGTACCTTTGCTTGTGGCAGCATGTAATAGGTGTAATGGAGATGTAGAAATTCAAAGTGCTCTGGGAGAAGGCACAAAATTAAGAGCATGGATGGAATATCATCATATAGATAGGGCGCCTTTGGGTGATATTGTTAGTACTATAACGAATTTGATTTTATCAAATCCAGATATTGAATTTATTTATATACACAGGTATAATGATAGAGTATTCAGAATTGACACGCAAGAGATAAAAGATATACTGGGGGATGTCCCTATTAATGAACTTTCTGTAATAGTATGGATTAAAGAATATCTCACTGAAAACTTGACAGAAATTAGACAAAAACCTTAGAACAAAAAAATTTTTTTTCAGAAATTTGTATGTTAACAAATTGACAATATCTTGTTTATTGCATACAAAATACTTATTTTACACGAAAAACTGTACCACATTTATTGGAATTTTGTGTAAAAAAAATTGTGCATTTTTTATCATTTATTGAGTAACAGATTTTTTTGTATTATTATATACATATAAAAGTCTTTTTAATTATTATTATATCTGAGATATAGGGGGAATTATATGAAGTTACTAACATTTAAAAGGGGTATTCATCCTCCGGATGGAAAGCATTTTACAGCAAGTAAACCAATTGAAAATCTTCTCCCCAAAGGAGATTTGGTATTTCCTATGTCTCAACACATAGGAGCACCATGCGAACCAATAGTGAAAAAAGGAGAAAAAGTCTTGGTAGGTCAGAAGATAGGAGAAACCAAGGCTTTTGTTTCGTCTCCAATTCATAGTTCGGTTTCAGGAACCGTTAAGGATGTTACCCCTATGCTGCATCCCAATGGAAGTAAAGTATTATCGGTTATCATTGAAAATGATGGCCTGTATGAAGAACATGAATCTTTAGGACCAAAGGGAAATTACAAAGATTTATCTAAAGATCAGATTATTGAAATGATTAAAGAAGCTGGAATAGTAGGAATGGGTGGAGCTGGATTTCCAACTCATGTAAAACTTTCTCCTCCTCCAGAGAAAAATATTGATACGATTATTATTAATGGAGCAGAATGTGAGCCGTATCTAACTTCTGACCATCGTATCATGCTGGAAGAAACAAATAAAGTGATAGAGGGCTTAAAGATTATTCTTCATATGTTTCCACAGGCGAAAGGTTATGTCGGCGTAGAAAACAACAAAATGGATGCGATAAAAGCACTTAAGGAAGCTACTGAGGGAATTGAAAATATTGAAGTTAAAGTATTAAAAACAAAATATCCTCAAGGAGCAGAAAAACAACTGATCTACGCAATCACTGGGCGTGAAGTACCATCGGGAGGACTTCCGGCAGATGTAGGTTGTATAGTTCAAAACATAGATACTGCTGTTGCAATACAAAGAGCAGTTGTTGATGGACGTCCATTAATGAGGCGAATAGTGACTGTTACTGGTGGAGCAATTAAAGAGCCTAAGAACTTTGAAGTAAAATTGGGAACTTCGTACAGAGAACTGATAGAGGCAGCAGGAGGATTTGTTTCAGAACCGGTAAAAATCATTTCAGGTGGACCTATGATGGGAATTGCTTTGTCCTCTTTGGATGTTCCGATTATTAAAGGTTCTTCTGCTATTCTATGTTTATCAAAGGAAGAAGCAGACTTGCCAGAAGAAAGAAACTGTATCCGTTGCGGCAAATGTGTTTCTGTTTGTCCGATGAATTTACTGCCTCTGCAGCTTAACCAATATGCAGTAAATTATGATGTAGATAAGTTCGAAAAATGTCACGGTATGGATTGCATTGAATGCGGAAGTTGTTCTTTTATTTGTCCAGCAAAAAGACATTTGGTTCAATCAATACGTACGGCTAAAAAAACTATATTAAATAATAGAAGAAAAAACGCATAAAGGGGGAGGCTTAATGTCAACAGAAATGTATACGGTATCATCATCTCCTCATATACATTCAAAAGATTCTATACAAAGTATTATGAGAGATGTTTTTATTGCATTACTTCCTGCTGCATTGGTAGGGGTATGGGTTTTTAAATTTCAGGCTTTGATTGTTATTCTGCTGTCTGTTGCATCCTGTGTTGGAGCAGAGGCATTGTGGCAAAAATTAACTCATCAAAAAATTTCAGTTAACGATTATAGTGCGGCTGTTACAGGATTGCTTCTTGCTATGAATTTACCACCTACGGTTCCTTTTTGGTTGCCGATTGTCGGAGGGGCATTTGCGATTATCATTGCAAAACAATTATTTGGTGGCTTAGGACAAAACTTTATCAATCCGGCTTTAGCAGCAAGAGCATTCTTACTTGCATCCTGGCCGGTGCAAATGACTACCTGGACCATAGATGGGGTTACAACAGCAACTCCTTTAGGAATTTTAAAAGAAGGTGGCGAGGCACTTCCTTCTATTACTGATTTAATCCTGGGAAATGTAGGAGGATGCATAGGAGAGACTTCAGCTATTGCCCTTTTAATAGGTGGTTTATATCTCATATACAAAAAAGTAATTTCTATTAGAATTCCTGCAACCTTTATCGGAACTGTACTCATTCTAACATGGATCCTGGGAAGAGGAGGTATGTTTTACCCTTACGCGATCTATGAAATTTTTACAGGAGGATTGTTCTTAGGAGCATTCTTTATGGCTACTGACTATTCATCTTCTCCTGTTACGGTTAAAGGACAGTATATCATGGGATTAGGCTGCGGGATTCTTACCACAGTGATTCGTCTTTATGGTGGCTATCCTGAGGGAGTTTCCTATTCTATACTGATTATGAATTTAGCAGTTCCTCTCATTGACAGATATACTCAGCCTCGAATTTTTGGGGAGGTGAAATAATGAAGGAAATATTAAAGCTTGGATTGATATTATTTGTTATCACCGCTGTTGCGGCAGGATTACTGGGATTTGCCAATGAAATGACAAAAGAACCTATTGCAAAACAAGTTCAACAAACGAAAGAAGAAGCTATGAAACAAACGCTCCCTCAAGCAGATCAATATGAGTCTGTTGAAGTTGATTTACCGGAAGAATCCATGATTTTAGAAGTGAATGCAGGATATAAAGGAGATGTTTTAGAGGGATTTGCTGTAAAAGTAGCTCCAAAAGGTTTTGGAGGAGCTATTGAAATTATGGTTGGAGTATCAAAGGATGGAATTCTTCAAGGGGTTAAAATATTAAACCATTCTGAAACTCCAGGATTAGGTGCAAATGCAGAAGATCCAGTTTTTACATCTCAATATGAGGGAAAATCAGGGCAACTTAAAGTTGTGAAAGCTACTCCTGGTGCAGAAGATGAAATACAAGCAATTACCGGAGCAACGATTACGTCTAAAGCAGTTACAGCAGGAATCAATGAAGTTCTTAATTTAATAGAGCATCGAGTTGACACAGATAATAATGAAATAATCTTTGATTTTAACTAGGGGGGATAACATTGAAAAAGATAATTCAAAGACTTTCCAATGGGATAATAACAGAGAATCCAACATTTGTTCAGGTAATTGGAATGTGTCCTACCTTGGCTGTTACTACAGGAGCTGAAAATGGCATAGGAATGGGATTAGCTACTACTGCCGTATTAGTTGGTTCAAACTTATTTATATCTTTGCTAAGAAAATTTATACCATCAAAAATCCGTATTCCTGCATACGTAGTTATTATTGCCAGTTTAGTAACTCTAATTGAATTTACTTTAAAGGCATATGTACCTGCTTTGTACAGTCAATTAGGTTTATTTATTCCTTTAATTGTTGTAAACTGTATTATTTTAGCCAGAGCTGAGGCTTATGCTTCCAAAAATAAGTTATTGCCATCAATAATGGACGGATTAGGTATGGGATTAGGATTTACTCTTGCATTGGCTACCATAGGAGCTGTAAGAGAAATTTTAGGTGCAGGAAAAGTGTTTGGAGTTCAAATTCTCCCTTCTTCCTACCAGCCAGCGTTAATTATGATCCTGGCTCCAGGTGCGTTTTTTACTTTAGGAATACTTATGGCAATTTTAAATCATGTAAGAAGTAAAAAAATGAAAAATGCATAGGAGGAGGGTAATTAATGGAGTTATTTATTTTATTTCTAAGTGCAATTTTGGTAAACAATTTTGTCTTATCCAGATTCTTGGGGATATGTCCTTTTCTTGGGGTATCTAAAAAAGTAGAAACAGCAGTTGGTATGGGGATGGCGGTAACATTTGTTATGACTCTGGCTTCCATGATTTCGTATATGGTGTATAACTGGATACTGGTACCATTGAAGATTGAGTACCTTTATACGATTGCATTTATTTTAGTTATCGCGTCCTTGGTTCAATTTGTAGAAATGGTTATTCAAAAAGTGAGTCCAACACTTTATCAAGCGTTGGGTGTATACCTTCCCCTGATTACAACAAACTGTGCGGTATTAGGGGTAGCTGTTCTCAATATGAATGAAGGCTATAACTTAATTCAAAGTATTGTTCACGGAGTAGGTGCTGCACTTGGATTTACACTTGCTATCGTTCTTTTTGCAGGAATAAGGGAAAGAATTGAAAACAATAATATTTTAACAGCATTTCAAGGCTTTCCAATTGCGCTTATTACAGCAGGTTTAATGTCAATAGCATTTTTGGGCTTTCAAGGATTACTCTAAAAAAGGGGTGAAATGATGGACATAACAAGTATTGTTTATCCTGTTATTAGTATTGGTGGATTAGGTATATTATTTGGAGCAGGATTAGGTTATGCTTCAAAAAAGTTTGCGGTAGAAGTCGATGAAAGGATTCCAAAGGTTAGGGAGTTGCTCCCTGGTGCTAACTGTGGAGGTTGTGGGTTTGCTGGTTGTGATGCTTTTGCCAAAGCGGTGGTAGAAGGAACGGTAAGCCCCAGTGGATGTTCGGTAAATACAATGGAATCTACAGAAGCTATTGCTGCTTTTATGGGATTAAAAGTAGAACAAACGGAGAAAAAAGTTGCAGTTGTAAAATGTAAAGGAACCTGCGATAAAAGTAAAAATAAATATGAATACTACGGAATTACTGATTGTAGGGATGCAGCATTAATTCCTGGCGGTGGTGCAAAGAGCTGCAGCTACGGTTGTCTTGGATTAGGCTCGTGTAAAAAAGTATGTCCTTTTGGAGCAATAAAGATTGAAGATGGGATTGCTGTTATTGACGAAGAAAAATGTACTGCTTGTGGAAATTGTGTTAAAGCTTGTCCTAAAGCGGTAATTGAATTGGTTCCTGTAACAAAACAAGTTAGGGTTTTATGTAATTCATTGGATAAGGGAAAAGAAGTTAAAGAAAGCTGTTCTGTAGGATGTATTGGCTGCAGAATGTGCGTGAAAGTATGTGAATATGGTGCTATGGATTTTGAGAATAACCTTGCCCATGTAAATTATGAAAAATGCACACAATGTATGGCTTGTGTAAAAAAATGTCCTACTAAAGCGATTTGCGGCGAAATCTTATCAGAAGAAGTTCAAGCAAGTTAATTTATTTTTAGAGAATGTACTTATTGAAGTACATTCTTTTTTTAAGCAATTTTATACAGATTGTGTTAAAATAAAGGGGTAACTAAAGAAAAATATAACGAAAATATAGTGAGAGTGAGAGGATGAGAAAAGTGTACGGAGGGAAAGGAAAAAATAGTTGGTCATTATTTTTGCTTTTACTTGGTGGCATAGTAATTGGAGGGTTTATTGGACATTATTTAGGGAAAGTCCCCTATATGCAATGGATTAATTATGGGCAGGAATTCGGTTTGCAAAATCCAATTATATTAGATTTATCAGTAATCTATATTCAATTTAGTATTAAAATAGAAATTACGATCGCAAGTATATTAGGAATTATAGCGGCTATACTTATATATAAAAGAATTTAGTACAATTATTTCCAATTATTTTTTAGGTGGTGCTGATAAAATGAGTAAAATAATTTTAGCTTCTTCTTCTCCGAGACGCAAAATGCTTCTTGAACAAATAGGTCTTTCTTTTGAGATTATAGTAAGCAATGCAGATGAAGTGGTTGATCCCATGCTTTCGCCCAGTGAATTAGTCATACAATTATCAAAACAAAAAGCAGCAGATGTTGCAAAAAATTTAGAAGGGGATTTTATTGTAATAGGTGCAGACACAATTGTTGTGTACAAGGATAAGGTACTTGGAAAACCTAAGGACAGAGAAGAAGCCAAAGCTATGCTTACGATGCTTCAAGGAAATATACATGAAGTGTATACTGGTATTACTTTGATACAAACTAAAAATCACTTGATTAAAGTCGGTTATGAAAGAACCGAGGTACATATGAGATCATTATCACCTTCTACTATAGATGCTTACATAAATACTAAAGAACCCATGGACAAAGCTGGAGCATACGGGATACAGGGGATAGGGGCTGTTTTGATTGATAAAATCTGTGGTGATTATAATAATGTTGTAGGACTTCCATTAACACTATTGTCTGTTTTACTTGAAGAAATGAATATAAATATATTTGAAAATTATACTTTTTTCTAAGTAGGAGGATATACTAATGGGATCTTTGGATGATCATATGTCTATGAAAGATCTTCCTGAGCTTGAAAGACCTTATGAAAAATTAGAACATTTTGGTGCTGAAGTTTTGTCTGATGCAGAGTTATTAGCTATTATTTTTCGGACGGGGTCAAGAACGATGAGAGCAGTAGAATTGGCTCAAAAGCTTCTATCTTTAGAAAAAGAAGAAGGACTACATGGCCTCTACCAGTATTCTTTGGAAGAACTAATGCATATCAATGGGATAGGTAAAGTAAAAGCAATTCAGATAAAGGCAGTTTTGGAGCTATCGAAACGAATTGCTAGGTATGAAGGGCGTTTAAAGTATCGAATTAATTCACCAGGTAGTATTGCAGCTATTTATATGGAAGAAATGAGATACTTAAAGCAAGAACATTTTAAAATTGTATTACTTGATACTAAGAATCAGATTATTTGCGATAAAGATATTACTAAAGGAAGTATTAATTCATCTGTTGTTCATCCTAGAGAGGTATTTAAAGACGCTATTAAAAAAAGTGCTACAGGAATTATTTTGCTACATAATCATCCCAGTGGAGATCCATCTCCCAGCAAGGAAGATATTGATGTCACCAGGAGAATGGTATTGGCAGGAGACTTAATTGGAATTGGAATTTTGGACCATCTGATTATAGGAGATGGACAGTATATTAGCTTAAAAGAAAAAGGTATTATTTAGAGTCTATATTATTTATGTAGGCTCTTTTATGTTATTCAATTTTGTGTTGAAAAAAATAATAAAAAAGGTTATGATGTTACTAGTGTGTATAAGACTAAATTGGATTGAAATTCGTATAATTATAAAGCAATTATGCCAAATGATTTATTAATTTATTAAAATACAGGCTATAATAATACAGATACATACTATTTAGTTAATAAGTATCATATTGATCTATGAGTTTAAATAAACATTGTAGAAATGTTAAAATAGGAGGAAATAGAATGTTTTTTTCAAAAGACATGGGAATAGATTTAGGAACAGCAAATACATTAGTATTTGTAAAAGGGAAAGGAATTATAGTAAACGAGCCCTCAGTTGTGGCTATAAATTCAATAACAAAAGAAGTGTTGGCTGTTGGAGACGAAGCTAAACAGATGATCGGAAGAACTCCTGGAAATATTGTTGCTACAAGGCCATTAAAAGATGGGGTTATTGCAGACTTTGCTACTACTGAAGCAATGCTTAAGTATTTTATACAAAAAGCATATAAAAAGGGATTATTTACATCAAAACCAAGAGTAATTGTTTGTGTGCCTTCTGGTGTTACTGCAGTGGAAATGAGAGCTGTATATGAAGCGACAAAAAATGCAGGGGCAAGAGAAGCGCATCTTATTGAAGAACCGATGGCAGCTGCTATTGGGGCTGGTTTGCCGGTGGAGGAGCCTACTGGCAGTATGGTTGTAGATATTGGTGGAGGTACAAGCGAAGTGGCTATCATCTCTTTAGGGGGTATTGTTACCAGTAAATCTTTAAGAGTTGCCGGAGATGAGTTGGATGAATATATTGTAAATTACATTAAAAAAGAGTATAACCTTATGATAGGAGAACGTACAGCAGAAGAAATTAAAGTGACAATAGGTTCTGCTTTTCCAAAAGCCAAAGAAGAAAGTAAAGAAGTAAGGGGTAGGGATTTAGTAACAGGCCTTCCTAAAACGATGACGATTACATCAACAGAAATTATGGAAGCTATTAAAGAACCAGTAAATGCAATAATAGATGCGATTAAGGTTACTTTAGAAAAAACGCCCCCTGAATTGGCAGCAGATATTATGGAATCAGGGATTATGCTGACAGGAGGAGGAGCACTTCTTTCCGGATTAGATCAATTGATTACCAAGGAAACAGGTATGCCTGTTCATATTGCAGCAGAACCTCTAAACTGTGTAGCATTAGGAACAGGACTTGCACTAGAGCATATTGATACATTAAGAAATGTGCTCATATCCCCTAAAAAGCTTTAAGTATTTATAGATCATAGATAGGGAGCGGTTTTTTTGAAACGGGTATTAAAAGTTTCAAATAGATTTATTCTTTTTTTTGTAACGATCTTACTTATCATTATTATTATTATTACATTCAATAAAAGAAACAAGGTTTCTTTTATTGAAAAAGGATTAGGATATATAGTTATCCCTATCCAAAATCTTTTTAGTGAAGTTGGCGGATGGGCAGCAGATAGAATAGATTTTATAAAAAATATTAAAAATTTAGAGAAACAAAATAAAGAACTTTTAAAAAAAGTTGATGAATTAACTTATGAAAATAGAATTTTGCAACAATATAAAAAAGAAAATACAAGGTTAAGAAGCTTATTGGAATTAGATAAAAAATATGCTGATTATCCTAAAGTTGGTGCAGAAATCATAGGAAAAGATCCTGGAAATTGGTACAATGTATTCTTAATTGATAAGGGGACAAATGATGGATTGGAGACGGATATGGTTGTGCTTTCTGGGAATGGATTGGTTGGGCATATTATTGAAACTGCACCTAACTATTCAAAGGTATTATCCATTATTGATGATAGAAACGCAGTTAGTTCCAAAGTTTTAAGAACAAGTGATCTAGGCGTTACAAAGGGCGATATAACGCTCATGAATGATGGTTTATGTAAAATGGAGTATATAGATTCTGAGGCAGATATTATTAAAGGAGATGAAATCGTCACTTCCAATTTAAGTGATATTTATCCTCCTGGAATTATTATTGGTACTGTTAAGGAAATTCAAGTAGAAAGTCATGGCTTAACCAAGTATGCTTTGATTGAACCTGTAGTTGATTTTCGCCATCTTGAGGAGGTACTTGTGATTAATAAAAAGTGGACTAAGACTGATGTACAATCAAAGGAGTAATATATGTGCGAGTATTTGTTATAAGCTTACTGCTAATCATTACAAATGTTCTCCAATCTACTTATTTTCAGCATTTTAGAATAAGAGGTACCATTCCTAATTTTTATCTTATGATTATTGTCTCTTTTGCTTTATTAAGAGGAAGTAGAGAAGGGGCAGTTGTAGGTTTTTTTGCAGGTTTAATTCAAGATTTATATTTTGGGACATCAATAGGATTTTACGCATTATTAGGCATGTATACGGGTTATTTTTGTGGAAAACTTAATAAAAACTTTTATCGTGAAAGTTTTTTACTCCCTCTTGCAATGACAATATTTAGTACATTTTTTTATGAATTGACTGTATATGTACTTACCTATTTAGTAAGGGGAAAGCTGAATTTTTTATATTATCTCAATAATATTATATTGCCGGAGGTAGTTTATACAGGGATTATCTCAATATTTATATACCAAGGCATTTATTATTTAAATGAAAAGTTGGAATTAAGAGAGAAAAAACATCGTAATTTATTTAAATGAGTTAATTTCATAATTTCTAACCCTTGAAATCAAAGGATTAGAAAAGGGTATAAAAAATAGTTTACCCCAATCCGATAAATAATTCGTCAAAATAATCCACAGAAAGGAGTAAACTACGAATTAT
>JAAYMW010000010.1 GCA_012521175.1 Candidatus Epulonipiscium sp. | reverse complement strand
TTTCTTAATAAAAATTGATAGATCCTTTGCTTTTCCTTTATATCCAGTTCAGTTTTATCATGCACTTTCTTTTCTAAAAGTTTAATAGCCTGATCTATTTCATCGATATCGGTGTTATCTAAAACATGGTCAATTATTTCCTGTTTTATTCCTTTTTGCCTCAAATCATATACTAATTTTTTTCTGCCTTCTAATTTCAATCGAATACGTTCTCGTACATAGCTATTTGCAAATTTTTCATCATTAATATAATCATACCTTTTAAGAAATTCTATTACCCGGTCAATCGTCATTGATTCAACCTCTTTACTTACTAATTTATCTCTTACTTCTTTTTCACTTCGTGCTTTATAACTTAAAAATTTAAGCGCAATATCTTTGGCTTTGGAATAATCTTTTTCTTTAAGTAGATTCTCAAGTTCTTCTCTGCTTATCTCTTTGCCTACTGTGAGTTTAAAAATAAATATTTCTTCTGTGCTGACTCCAAAGGCAAATTCCTCGTCTATAAAAACAGACCATCTGTCCTGGTTATTTTTTTGTTGTTCAATCTTAGTTATTTTCATATTTTCACTCCCAAAATACAAAAACCTCCTTGAGGTTCAAAGAGGTTTTTGCATATTATTCTTCATCTAATTTTATTTGTTCTTCTTTATTTGTTGGCTCTCCTAAATCTTTTGTAGGAAGCTCATAATGTTTGCGAACCAAATTTTCAATTTCATTGCATAGATCAGGATTTTCTTTTAAAAATTCTTTGGCGTTTTCTCGGCCTTGACCTAATCGAATATCCCCATAAGAATACCATGCTCCACTTTTATTAACTATATCTATTTCTGTTGCCAGATCTAATATATCTCCTTCTTTTGAAATACCTTCTCCATACATAATATCAAATTCTGCTTGTTTAAAAGGAGGAGCAACTTTATTTTTAACTACTTTTATACGAGTACGGCTTCCTACAGAATCATTACTTTGTTTTAAAGTTTCCACTCTTCTAACATCCAATCGAATAGAGGCATAGAATTTAAGCGCACGGCCTCCGGTCGTAGTTTCAGGACTGCCAAAAACAACGCCAACTTTTTCACGGAGCTGATTAATAAATACCACAATACATTTGGATTTATTGACAATCCCGGTTAATTTTCTAAGTGCTTGAGACATTAAACGGGCTTGTAATCCCATATGACTGTCTCCCATTTCCCCTTCTATTTCTGCCTTAGGAACCAATGCAGCTACAGAGTCAATGATAACAATATCGATAGCCCCGGAACGAACCATTGTTTCAGCAATTTCTAATGCCTGTTCTCCATGATCAGGCTGTGAAATATATAATTCATTAATATTTACGCCTAATTTGGCTGCATATCCAGGATCTAAAGCATGTTCTGCATCAATAAATGCAGCTATTCCTCCCAGCTTCTGTGCTTCTGCTATCATATGCAGAGCAACAGTTGTTTTCCCTGAAGATTCCGGTCCAAAAACTTCGATAATTCTTCCTCTTGGGATACCGCCTACACCGAGGGCAATGTCTAAACTTAAAGAACCAGTGGGAATTGTGGATATATTAGTTTCCGTCGTTTCTCCCAGTTTCATAATAGAGCCTTTACCAAATTGCTTCTGAATTTGACTGATCGCTGCCTCTAATGCTTTTTCCTTTTCCGAAACCATACTACTCCCGATTGATGTCTTTTTCATCTTTCGGGACACCACCTTTCTTCATTTTATAGTAAAGTTATATCCATTCTCATACACTTTAAACAATCGAACTAGTGTTCTTATTATATTATATTTCCATCCATTAGTCAACAACAATTCAAGCGACATATGTATTTTTTCTTATTTAAATTTTTCATTCATAACTCTTCTAACCCAATCTAATACGGATATTACTGTTCGTTCTCTTATACTTTGTCTGTCTCCGCTAAAATTAAATTTTTTAGAAAATACTTCCCCGTTAATACATAATCCTGAATATACAAGTCCTACCGGCTTTTCATCGCTTCCTCCACCAGGCCCTGCAATCCCTGTTGTGGATATCCCTATATCCGTTCCGGCTCTTTGGCAAATGCCTTTTGCCATTTCTTCTGCAGTTTCTTTACTTACTGCTCCATACTTATTTAAAGTCTCTTCTTTAACACCCAGCCGATTGATTTTAGATTCATTACTGTAAGTAATGGCTCCTTCCATAAATACTGATGATATTCCGGGATAATTTATAAGCCTTGCTGAAAGAAGTCCGCCGGTACAAGATTCAGCTATGGCAATTGTTTTGTTATGACAAATGAGCATTTCTGCAACAACCGATTCTAAAGTAGTATCTTCTCCTTCCCCATAAACATGGTCTCCTAATATATGTCTTATTTTTTCTTCAACAGGAATAATCATCTTACTTGCTTCATCTTTGGTCTTGGCTTTACTAGTAATACGCAGTGTTACCTCTCCTGTTTTGGCATAAGGCGCTATGGTAGGATTGGTTTGAGCATTCAAAATATCTTTTAGCAAATCTTCTACATGACTTTCACCAATTCCACAAATTCTCAAAACCTTTGATACAAGAACACCATCCTGGAATTGACTAAGATAAGGAATCACACTGTTTTCAAACATAGGTTTCATTTCTCTTGGTGGGCCCGGCAATAATATGATTTTCTTTTCCCCCACTTCAATAGCACATCCTGGAGCAGTTCCGTATTCGTTATGGAAAATGACAGCTCCTTCTGGAAAATAAGCCTGTTTTCTGTTGTTTTCTGTCATTTCTCTTCCAAGTCTACTAAAATAGGATTCTATCCATTCTAAAGACTTTTGATCCAAAACCATAGGTTTTCCTGCAATGGCTGCCGCTGTTTCTTTCGTTAAATCATCATTTGTCGGTCCTAATCCTCCTGTTGTAATAACAATATCTGCTCTTTTAAGAGCTAATTCAAAGGACTTGGATAAACGACCAGCATTATCACCAACAACCGATTGGTAATATACATCTATTCCTATCTCTGCTAATCTTTTTGCGATGTACTGCGCATTGGTATTGACAATATCTCCTAACAGCAGTTCCGTGCCTACTGCAAGTATTTCTGCATTCATATATTCCCTCCTCTTGTCTTTAATTGCTTCTTATATTGTATACCAATTTTAAAAACTCTAAAAGAAAAATCGGCAATTTTGCCGATTTTCAAAACAAAACATCCTTGTTCAACTAGGCTTCTTTTTTTCGTCTGAAACAGGAGTTGCATCTACTACTGGAGGTGCTGCCTTTTGAGCTGCTTTCATAATTTCAGAGTTATTTAATACTTTCTTTAAATCAACTCCCGTTAAGGTTTCAATGGTTTCAGGAAGACTGGACATAATTTCTGTTACATATCCAGTTACCTTCGATGCCCCTTTTCCTTCTCCATTTCCTGAATCCACAATAACAATTTTTTCTACTTTTGATAGAGGTTCCGCAATAGCCTTTGCAATCTCTGGAAGTTTTTCAATAATCATTTGTGTAATCGCAGCATCATTGTATAATTTAAAAGCTTCTGCTTTCTTAAGCATGGCCTCTGCTTCTGCCTTACCTTTTTCACGAATGATTTCAACTTCCGTCATTCCTGCCAGACGATTAGCTTCTGCTTTAGCAGCCCCGGTAGCTTTAATGGCTTCCGCTTGTGCCAATGCTTCTTGTATTTCTTTATATCTTAAGGCCTCAGCTCTTTTTTCTGCGCTATATTTTTCTGCATCTGCAAGTTTAATGACAGTTGCTTCTAATTCCTTTTCTTTTCTTGCTGCTTCTTGTTCAGCCAATTCAATTTCTTTTTGCTTCCTTACAATTTGAATCTGCATTTTTTCTTTTTCAATTTCTTGCTGGATTTTACTGGTTTCGATTTCGTAAGCAAGGTCAGCTTTTGCTTTTTGGGTTTCTTGCTCTTTTCTATATGCCTGTACTTTTAATTCTTTTTCTTTAGCAGCTTCCGCAATCTGAGTTTCTGCTTGAAGCCTTGCTTCCTCGCCATATCTTGCGGCTTCTGCTGTTTTTATTTTTGTTTCTTTATGAGCTTCCGCTTCAGCAATCTGCGCATCTCTTTTTACTTCTGCTATGCGCTTTTTACCCAAAGCTTCCAAATAACCATTATTATCTGAAATATCTCGAATGGTAAATGCTTTAATTTCCAAACCCATTTCTGCTAAATCCACCGCTGCAACTTCTTGTACTTGAGATGCAAATTTTTCTCTATCTTTATAAATTTCTTCAACAGTCATCTTTGAAATGATTTCTCTTAATTTCCCTTCCAGCACATCATTGGCAGTATCTTTAATCACTTCTATTGTTCTTTTTTCAGAACCAGTATTAAACTGCTCCACTGCAGCTAAAATCGATTCTTTATCGGATTTAACCTTAATAACAGCTACACCATCCGCAATAATATCTACACCTTGTTCAGTCAGTGCGCCTTCGGTTCTAACTACAATTTTCATATTTTCTAAAGAAATGATATCGGTTCTTTCTAAAAGAGGAATGACAAATCCCCCGCCCCCGGAAATCACTCTTTTCTTAAGACCCGTTATTACCAAAGCCTTATCTTGGGAAACTTTTTTCCACATCGTAAGAATACTAATCGTTAAAACAATAATGACGCCTACGATCATTCCTGCAATAGTAAGTGTTGATTCTAATCCCATTTAAAACCCTCCTCACAGTTTCTTAACATAAAATGCATTATTTTTTATTTCTACAATAACCACTTCACTTCCTTTTTCAATCGTTTCATCGTTTTCAGACTTGGCAGGAGCAGAATAAGTATTACCATCTACAACATAAAGAATTTTTCCAAATTGGCCGTCTTTAATGGTTAAAGTTACCTTGGCAATGTGTCCGATTAGTGCTTTCTGCTCTACAGCTCCTTTACTTTGAAGTCTATATAATGGGACTAAAATGAAACGAAAAATAAGAAACGAAACAGTCATTGCAGAAATTAAAGCAATGATTAAACTAATCAAGTCTCCTAAATTCTTCTTCTCAGCTATAATACCAACACCACCGAATACAGTAACAAAAGCTGCAATAATGATCGGCTTTAATGGAGAAATCCCAATACCTAAAAAATCACCATCCATATCTACATCTCCGTCTAGTCCTAAAAAGTCAAAAACTTGCCCCAATATAAAGGAAACGGCAGTATATAGAACTCCGGTAAAAAAACAAACATAAAAAAACTTTAACATATATGCATTCCTCCCCCAGCTTAACCAGGTCTCTAAGGATATTCATATGCACCCATTCTGAACATATGATTGAATCATAAAACTATTTTTCTTTTCTTACAGGATGCAATAAAATTTTCCCAGTAAATAAGCCAGACAAAAATCCTGCTAAATGGGCAGCGTTATCTATTGAAGGCATAATCCATCCTAATCCAATACCAATCAGAGCCATGACTAAAATAGTATATGTATTCAGTCCTTCTATTTCTTTATTGGTTTTATACGCCAAAAAAAGTAAAGCGCCCAACAATCCATATATGGCTCCTGATGCCCCAGCTGATACGGTATTGCTAAAAAAGATACTGGCAATGCTTCCAAAGACACCCGAAATAAAATAGATGAATAAAAATTTTATCTTTCCGTAATATTTTTCTATCCTGGTTCCAAATAAGTAGAGTGCAAAACTATTATACAATAAATGACTCAGGCCGATATGCAAAAACATAGAAGTGACTAATCTCCAATACTGATCTCTTTTTA
>JAAYMW010000123.1 GCA_012521175.1 Candidatus Epulonipiscium sp. | reverse complement strand
TTAAATCTCAATAATTATAACATATTTTTAGCTAAAGCTTCTGGACTAGGGAGAAACCCTATTTCAGCTTTAAGATATAAGCTTTAAGAAATGAAAGATTTATTAAGTATATTATACGAGGAGGTAAAGACATGAAAAATTTAGCACAAGCAGCTTTAATTGGATTACTCGCTGTAATGGTTATATTAGCGGGATGTACGAATAGAAATACAGCAAGAAATATTAGAAATAATGATGGATTATTCGATAATGGTGTTACAGATAACAACAATGTCAATGACTGGGACGATAATATTATGGGTTATGATCGTAATGATAATGATAGAATAGATTTGATGCCTGGGGATGAAAATGTTTATGACGGAGATTTAAACGATAGAGAAGATAATGTAAGACGAGGTATTACAACTCAGATTCCTAGAACCAATCTTCCAAGAACAACAACTGGAACGACTGGGACAACAGGGACAAGGACAACAACTGGAACAACCGGTACAACAGGCACAAGGACGACAACTGGAACCACCGGACAAACAGGCATAACCACTACCCCAAACACAACGACAAGACAAAATTATACAACTTCCTATAACAATCCAGCTCTTAGAACAACAAGATAAAGATAATCATAAAAAGCGTGCATTTGGTTCTGCACGCTTTTTACATAGAGGTTCATTCATCTATATTGCTGCCTCTGATGGCATCAATCATTTGCTTCTTTAAGTCATAGAGTTTTTTAGACAAATCTACGGGGACAATATAGGGATTGGTAAGTCTTTTAGCTTCATCCCATAAAGTGGATAATTCTTTTTGACAATATTCCCGTATATCCATTACCGAAGGAGATTCATATACACATTCTCCATTGATAAAAACAGGAACGAGCAGCTCTCGTAAAGTAAAGCTTCCCGGCTTAAGCTTCATTTGCTTCCAGGTGTTTACTGGATCAAATAATTTGAGAGGCTTATTTTCATCAAATATTTCATCCTCTAAGGCAATTAAATCAGCCTTAATTTTGCCGGAAGCTTTTTCATAAACTCTAATGATTTTTTTAACTCCGGGATTTGTCACTTTATCCGGGTTCTCTGAAAGTTTTATCTTAGGCACCAGAACACCTTCGCCATTTCTTTCAGCAGCCAATTTATAAACCCCTCCAAAAGCGGGACAGTCTTTAGAAGTAATCAGCCTTGTCCCTACACCCCACATGGTAATTTTTGCCCCTTGGCGTTTTAAATCCGCTATAAGATACTCGTCAAGGTCACTGGAGGCACTGATAATGGCTTCGGGGAAGCCAGCGTTATCAAGCATTTTTCTGGCTTCTTTAGAGAGATATGCCAGGTCTCCGCTATCTAAGCGAATACCCATTACTTTAGGCTTTATATTATTTTCTTTTAATTCCTTAAACACCTGAATGGCATTGGGTACTCCGGATTTTAAGGTGTCATAGGTATCCACAAGGAGAATACAGTTATCCGGGAAGGCCTTTGTGTATTCTCTAAAGGCTGTCAGTTCATCAGGAAAACTCATAACCCAACTGTGGGCATGGGTACCTTTAACGGGCACATCAAACATTTTTCCCGCCAATACATTTGAGGTTCCGGTACAGCCGCCAATCATCGCCGCTCTTGCGCCATATATGCCTGCATCAGGACCTTGTGCCCGTCTTAGTCCGAATTCCAGGACAGAATCCCCTTCAGCAGCCCAGCATACCCTGGCAGCTTTTGTGGCAATCAAACTTTGGTGATTGATGATGTTTAGTAAAGCCGTTTCGATAAATTGTGCTTCAAAAATAGGCGCTTTTACCCGAAGAAGAGGCTCTTTTGGAAAGACTACAGTTCCTTCAGGGATCGCATATATATCTCCAGTAAATCTAAAGGCTCTTAATTCATTAATAAAATCTTCGCTGAATAAGTTAAGACTTCTTAAGTAATCTAAATCTTCTTCGGAAAAAGATAAGTTTTTAATATAGTCAATCGCCTGCTCAAGTCCTGCCACGATTGCAAATCCTGAATTACAAGGATTGGTACGATAAAATAAATCAAATACCACTTCATGGTTCTTAACATGAGCTTGCTTATACCCTTGCATCATGGTCATTTCATACAGATCAGTCAGAAGGGTTAAATTTAAACCATTCATGATTAGACTTCCTTTCGTATACTTTTTAATACCGGCTTGTACCATTATACCACAAAGTAAATTAACGGGATAAAAATTTTATAAATAAAGATATTATATCTGTTTATCCTTGGATAAAAGCTGTACTAATTCCTGGCCTTTTTTCATGGCATAACTTTTGCATTGAGAAGCCAGAAGCAGTAGTGTAAAAATAGAAAATAAAGAAACAACAACATACTTTATTATTTCCATATAAATCCCCCTTCTATTTTACAGAAATCATCTTCAATCTATAACTATAGGGTATGTACAAAACCTTAGTATAATGACAAATATAATAAAAAACCCCTTTACAAATGTAAAAGAGTTTTCTATAATAATAAATTGAGTTATAGATTGGGATATTTGTATAAACACGAAGAAAAGGACAAGTACGTATTTTTGAAGTCCGCAGCGAATTGGGGATGGTGGGAGCCCAAGATGGAGAAAATACGGAAAATCCCCTTGGAGTGGCAGACCGAAAATAGTAGTAGGCTCTGACGGAATTCCTCCGTTAACAGGAAAGCATATATTAGTATGCGTTGTTGTATGAGATGAAATATCAGGTGGTATAGCGAAAGGTGCCTTTCGTCCTGTTAAGGGATGAGAGGCTTTTTATATTTGAATGAAAAGAAATGGAGGGTATACTGTGTATAACAAAGTTTCGACAGACCTTAATTTTGTTGAACGAGAAAAACAGGTACTAGAATTTTGGAAAGAAAACAATATCTTTGAAAAAAGCATGTCCCTGAGAGAAGGGGGACCGACTTTTACATTTTATGATGGACCTCCTACAGCCAATGGAAAGCCTCATATAGGACATATCTTAACAAGGGTTATTAAGGACATTATTCCAAGATACAAATCTATGAAAGGATATAATGTTCTTAGAAAAGCAGGCTGGGATACTCATGGACTTCCTGTTGAGCTGGAAGTAGAAAAAACCCTTGGCATCAGCGGTAAGCCTCAGATTGAAGAATATGGGGTAGAACCTTTTATCAAAAAGTGTAAGGAAAGCGTTTGGAAGTATCAAAGTGAATGGGAAAGAATGAGCGATCGTGTAGGTTATTGGGTAGATATGGAAAACCCATATGTAACCTATCATAATAATT
>JAAYMW010000122.1 GCA_012521175.1 Candidatus Epulonipiscium sp. | reverse complement strand
TTTTTTAAAGTATAGGAACAATAAAAAAGTTCCCAAAATATAACTTATTAAAATATATCTTCCGTAGAATAAAGAAGTGTTTTGTCTATATAGATTTCTTATATCTTGGATAGGATTAAAAGTTTCTTTACAATAAATCACATTTTGCGATAAAGTATTTTTATTGTTAATTAGATATAAGAGATCTGTATATTTGATAAAACCTTCTTTTTTAGTCGAATTGCTGTAAAGTATCCCTGTTGTGTATGTCTTGATCCAAAGAGGATTAATAGTTTCTGATAATGAGGTTATAATAATATCTCTTTCTGAAGTGTTATAAGATAATAATGTATTTAAGGTTTTTATTTTGCTGTTATTTATTACTATAATAGGGACTTGGGATTTATATCCCCAAGAAATATACTCTTCTTCTGTAATCGATATTAAAGAAACATTTGATTCTTTAAGATCTGTTATTAAATCTTTATTATTTTTTCTCGGATTGATATGTACAAGGGAATAGAGGCCTTTAGCTTCAAATATCCTATCTTGAATGGATATCTCGGAAACTAAAATAATAAGTAATTTATCTTTTAATGCAGAATTGTAATCTTTTGCAGATAATTGTAAGGGAGATAATATAAATATCCCTATAAAAAGGATTGAGAAAAATAAATTCTTTTTCAAAAAATCCCTCATTTCAACTTAAAAATTTAAAAGGGGTTTTATATACTTTATAAATGTAAAACTAAAAATATATAGTATACCTATTAATATGAGAAAAAAACAAAAGGATAAAGAAACAAGATTTTTAGGCTCTTTTTTATAAATATACAATGCCAGTCCAAACAAAATAAAACTTGAGACAATCAGAAACATAGTTTTCTCCATATTCATTATTTTGGTATTTTCTTATTATAGGATATGAAATTTTTTAATTTCTATCCAATAAGTAATTTTTTAAAATAAAAAAGAGGATATTGTCGTAATTTCATAGAATAAGAATAGGGATAGAAATTGTTTTATATGAAGGAGTTTTAAAATGTCCAACTTGAATATGGATATGCTAGATAAAATTTTAAAACGGACAATTGATAGTATTGAGCAAAGTAAAAATGAAATTTATGACATTGCAGAACATGCCCAACAGGAATATCAGCAATTACAACAAGAATTTGAAAATTTAAAAGTTCAAATTTCAAACACAATGGATTTGGTAGAAACCTTCGAGAAAGCTTTAAGAAAAAGCAGAACAGAATTGATGCAGGTGAGTAAAAACTTTGATAAATATTCCCAAGAGGAAATGAAAGAGATTTATGCTAAGACGGATCAATTGCGTATCAACTTAGCGGTTGAAAAAGAAAGAGAGCAGATGCTCATTCAAAAAAGAAACGAATTGGAGGTTCGTCTTAAACGTTCTGCAAAAACTGTGGAGAAAGCTGAAAACTTAATTAATCATGTAGCTATCGCTATGAATTTTTTAACAGGAAACCTAAGAGATTTTTCTAATCAAATTGAGGATTTGCAAGAAAAGAAGAGCCTGGGAGTAAAAATTTTAAGAGCTCAAGAAAGTGAGCGTCAAAGGGTTGCAAGAGAAATTCATGATGGCCCTGCCCAATCTATGTCTAATGTCGTTTTAAAATCAGAACTATGTATTAAGCTATTGGATAGGGATATAGATAAAGCCAGACAGGAATTGGTGAATCTTAAAGAAATGGTTAGAACAAGTATTCAAGATGTTAGAAGAATTATTTATGATTTAAGACCTATGTCCTTAGATGATTTAGGCATTGTTCCAACTTTGGAGAGATATATTTCAAAGATTAATGAAGAGCATGATATAGTGATTAAATTTATAACGAATGGAACTCCTTGTGTTCTTCCGTCTATTATCTCTCTAACTTTATTTAGATTAGCACAAGAGGCATTAAATAATATTTTAAAACATGCCCATGCAACAGAAGCCACTGTTAAAATTTCCTTTTTAGAAGAAAATATAGAACTTTTTATTAGTGATAATGGTATAGGATTTGATGTAAATGAAGTCCATAAGAAAATTAGAGATGACGGAAGTGGCTTTGGACTTTCCAGTATGAAAGAAAGAATTCAGTTATTAGATGGCGAATTTGCCATTCGTTCAGAACTCAATCGAGGTACAAGATATTACATTAGAATTCCACTAAAAGTAAATGAGGTGTAATAAAATGAAAGAAAAAATTAGAGTTATTATAGCAGATGATCATTCCATGGTAAGAGAAGGTTTAAAGCAACTTATTGAATTAGAAGATGATATTGAAGTTGTTGATCAAGCCGGTAATGGAGAGGAAGCCATTAAAAAAGCTATGGAAAAAAAGCCGGATGTTATTTTAATGGATATTAATATGCCAGTTTTAAATGGTATTGAAGCAGTAAAAAGATTAAGAGAGCAGAAATGTCCTTCAAAAATTATTATGTTAACTATTCATAACGAGATAGAATATCTTCTTGAGACTATTGAAATAGGTATTGATGGCTATATATTAAAAGATTCGGATTCTGAGGCTTTAATTACTGCAATTCATACTGTTTATGAGGGGGAATCCTATATTCAGCCTAATATGGCAGCACAATTGGTTAAGGCAATGAATAAAGAGCAGATTGTTCCTGACGAAAAATCAGAATTAAAAAATAAACTCACCAGCAGAGAAATTGAAGTACTTCAGCTTATTGCGGAGGGATTATTAAATAAAGAAATTGCTCAGAAACTTTGTATTAGTGAAAAAACCGTTAAAAACCATGTGTCCAACATATTTAGAAAAATAGATGTCTGTGATAGAACCCAGGCAGCAGTTTATGCTATCAAAGAACATATTGTAGAAATCTATTAAAGATATACTTTTTTAAGGATAGACAATGAAAAGTTTAGGCATATTATTATATATGCCTTGATTTTTTTTAGGTATAAAGATACAATCATATAAGGGAATTTTAGCACTCTCGTCTTTTGACGAGAGTTTTTGACATATGTATTTAGAAAGGAAGAATAGAATGGATTTTAAAGTACAGATTGCAGATATTTTATACAAACACTTTAATGATTTATCTAAAGAAGAAATTATTTCAATGATAGAAATTCCACCTAATCCCGATATGGGTGATTATGCTTTTCCATGCTTTCGTTTAGCAAAACTCCTTAGAAAAGCTCCAATAAAAATTGCAGAAGAAGCTGTGGCAGTTCTTGAAAGACCGGATTTTCTTAAAGATATCAAAAATGTTTCAGGATATATTAATTTTTATATTGATAAAACACAATTTGCTTCTGCTATTGTTTCCAATGTATTAAAGTTAAAAGAAAAATATGGAACCTCTGCTGAAGGGGAAGGAAAGAATATTGTTATTGATTATTCTGCACCTAATATTGCAAAACCTTTTCATGTAGGACATTTAAGATCTACAGTAATAGGAGGAAGTATTTATCGTATCTATAAGCAACTTGGATACAATTGTATCGGTGTAAATCATTTAGGGGACTGGGGAACACAGTTTGGAAAATTGATTGTAGCTTATAAAAAATGGGGTAGTAAGGAAGCTGTTGAGCAAGGCGGCATAAAAGAATTAATGCGAATTTATGTATTATTCCATGAAGAAGCGGAAAAAGATCCATCTTTAGAAGACGAAGCAAGAAGCTGGTTTACTAAAATGGAAAGAGGAGACGAAGAAGCTCTTGCCCTTTGGAATTGGTTTAAGGATATTAGCTTAAAAGAATTTAAAAAGGTTTATAGACTACTTGGCGTTGAATTTGACTCTTATGCGGGAGAAAGTTTTTATAATGACAAAATGGATGCCATTATAGAGGAATTAGACAGAAAAGGACTTTTAAAAGAAAGTGATGGAGCTAAAATCGTTGATTTAGAAGATGCCAATATGCCTCCCTGTTTAATCACCAAAAGAGATGGAAGTACACTATATGCCACAAGGGATATTACTGCTGCTATTTACAGAAAGAATACATATGATTTTGAAAAATGTATTTATGTAACAGCATTAGCACAGAACTTGCACTTTGCTCAATGGTTCGAAGTAATTAAAAAGATGGGCTACGATTGGCACAATAAGCTCGTTCATGTACCATTTGGCCTTGTTAGTATGGAAACTGGAAAACTTTCTACAAGAAAAGGTAATGTAGTTTTATTAGAAGAACTCTTAAAAGAAGCCATTGAGAAGACAAGACAAATTATTAATGAAAAGAATCCTGATTTAGAAGATAAAGAAACTGTTGCAGAACAAGTGGGTATTGGTGCAGTGGTCTTTAATGATTTAAGCAATAACAGAATAAAAGATGTGGTATTCTCCTGGGATAAGGTACTTAATTTTGATGGAGAAACAGGACCTTACGTTCAATATACCCATGCCAGAGCATGTAGTGTTCTAAGAAAAGCGAATATAAATATAGATGAAGAAAGTATCGATTATAATGTGTTAACAGATCCTTCTTCTATTGAAGTTATTCGTCTTATTGGACAATTCCCAGAAAAAATTAAAGAAGCTGCAGATAAGTTAGAACCCTCATTTATTGCCCGTTATATTGTAGACTTAGCTCAAGCCTTCAATAAGTTTTATCATGATAATCCAATCTTAGTAGAAGACGAAATTATTAAAAAAGCGAGATTATCCCTTGTTTATAGTGTGAAAATTGTATTATCTTCTGGCCTTTATCTTTTAGGTATTAAAAGTCCTGAAAAGATGTAAAAGGAGGGAGGGGGTTGAAGCGTATAAAGCTGTTTTATAATCCCGCGTCAGGAGATAAAAGTTTTCATTTACAGCTAGATACATTTATTTATAAGTTTCAAACCGCTGGTTATGATGTGAGTATCTTTAGAAGCAGTAAAAAAGGAGATATAACAGAGGCTATAGGGGAAATTCATAATGAGGATTACTCTATTTTAGCTGTTGCCGGGGGAGACGGAACAGTGAATGAAATCATTAATGCTATGGCAAAGAATAATCTAACTATACCTCTTGGCATCTTTCCTTTTGGCACTGCCAATGACTTTGCTGGACATCTTAATTTACCTAAGGATGTTGGAATATGTTGTGATATTATTCTTCGAAACAATATTAAAAAAGTGGATATTGGAAAGGTTAATGACAATTATTTTATCAATGTTTGCTGTGGAGGTCTCTTTACCAACGTATCTCAAACGATAGACCTTCATTTTAAGAATACCTTAGGGAAACTTGCTTACTATATAAAAGGGATTGAACAGTTACCTAAATTCAAACCTTTTGCTCTTAGAATAGAAACAGAGGACACTATTATAGAAGATTCATTTTATCTATTTTTAGTCTTAAATGGCAATAGCGCCGGTGGCTTTGAGCGCTTAGCTAAGGGTGCTTCTGTGGATGATGGATATTTTGATTTTATTGGGATAAAGGCCAGACCTCTACATGAACTTGCTATTCTTTTTGTAAAAATCTTAAAAGGTGAACATTTGGACGATCCCAATATTTTATTTTTGAGAAAGAATGCATTTAAAATTTCTTGTCTTGAAACTGAAAAACGTTTCTTTGAGTCGGATGTGGATGGTGAAAAAGGTCCGGATTTACCCCTTGATATTAAGGTTTGCCATAAGAAGCTTCGTGTATTTGCCAATATATAAAATATATTTCCTATTTAAACTGCCGTTTGTAGATTATATAATAGTCTATGGGTGGCAGTTTATTTTATTGTATAGGAAAATCCACCGGATTATCTATGTAATAAAAAAACTCTCCGGATGTTTCACGTGAAACATTTTTAAATTTTAGCATATACATGATTCATTTATATAAAAATCGTGGTATAATGAATCAAAAGAAAGCCACGGGAGGGAAGAAACTTGGGAAAAGTAATTGCGATTTTTAACCAAAAAGGTGGGGTAGGAAAAACCACTACGAATGTGAATGTATCTGCTGGTTTAGCAGAGAAAGGCTATAAGGTTCTTACCATTGACATAGATCCCCAGGGGAATACAACAAGTGGATTAGGGGTTCAAAAAAATGAACTGGATAAAACGATTTATGATGTGCTTCTTGGGGAAATTAGTATAGAAGATGTTAAAATAAAGACACCAATGGAGAATTTAGAGTTAATTCCCTCTAATATGAATTTGGCAGGAGCAGAAATAGAATTATTGGATATAGAAAAAAGAGAGTATTTATTAGATAACGCTCTAAGTAGAATAAAAGAAGGCTATGATTATATCTTTATTGATTGCCCTCCTGCAGTCAATATATTAACTCTTAATGCACTGACAGCAGCAGATAGCGTTATGGTTCCCATTCAATGTGAATATTATGCTCTTGAAGGGTTGACCCATTTAATCAGTACCATAAAATTGGTTCAGAAAAAGCTCAATCCAGCTCTTCATATAGAAGGGATTCTCTTTACAATGTATGATGCAAGGACCAAATTGTCTTTACAAGTCGTAGAAGAAGTGAAAAAATATTTTTCAAAAGAAATCTATAAGACTCTCATTCCACGAAATGTAAGGTTGGGAGAAGCCCCTAGCCATGGGTTACCTATTATGATGTACGATGAAAAATCAAAAGGATCAGAAAGCTATAGATTACTGGTTGAAGAAATCTTAGAAAGGAAGGAAGAATAGTGGCTAAAAGAGGATTAGGAAAAGGGCTCTCTGCTCTTATCCCTGATTTACCGGAAGAAAATACTACTGGGCAAGTTAAAATGGTTCCTATTAATGAGATAGAGCCCAACAAAGAACAACCAAGAAAAAACTTTGATGAAGAGAAAATGGAAGAATTGTCTCAATCCATAAAGGAGCATGGAATCATCCAACCTTTAATTGTAAAAAAACAAGGAAATTTTTATGTCATTGTTGCAGGAGAAAGACGATGGAGAGCTGCAAGAATGGCAGGTCTTGATGAAGTGCCTGTCATCATTCAGGATTATAGCAATGATGAAGTGATGGAGATTTCTTTAATAGAAAACTTGCAAAGGCAGGACTTAAATCCTATAGAAGAAGCAAAGGCATTTGAAACCCTGATTAATGCATTTTCTCTTAAGCAGGAGGAAGTGGCAAAAAGGGTAGGCAAAAGCCGTTCAGCCATTGCCAATACCCTAAGACTCCTTCAGTTAGATGAAAGTATTCAAGAACTTTTAATTGAGGGACGTATCAGTGAGGGACATGCAAGAGCACTTCTTACACTTCCAAAAAAAGCGGATCAAATTTTAGTCGTTGATAAAATCTTAAAAGATAATATCAGCGTAAGAGAAACAGAAAAACTTGTAAAAGAAATATTAGAGAAACCGAAAAAAAAGAAAAAGAAAGAAACAATATCTCCGATAATTAAAGATATTGAAAATAAAATGAAACAAATATTAGGAACGAAAGTTCAAATCACAAAGGGAAGAAAAAAAGGAAAAATAGAAATAGAATATTATTCAGATGAAGATTTAGAAAGAATTTTATATTTGATCCAATCTAGCGAAAATAGGAATTTAGAGGTGAATTAGGTGGACATTTTAAGCATGATTTCAGAGTATAGCAGTTTAATATTAATAGGAGTAAGTGCTTTTTCGGTTGTATTATTTATCATCGTCATAGTTTTGTCGGTAAAACTTAATAAGCTTAATAAAAAGTATAACTATTTTATGGGTGGAAAGAAAGAGAAGCCTATAGAGGCATTGCTTATGGATTATATAGATAAAGTGATGCAAGTTGAAAAAGATAATGAAAGAATTATAGAGGAATGCAATCTTATCAAAAAAAATATGAAAAGTTGTATTCAAAAAGCCGGAATCATTCGTTACAATGCTTTTGGTGATATGGGTGGAGATTTATGTTATGCTATAGCATTATTAGATGATTATGATGATGGTGTGGTACTTAATGGTATTCATAGTAGAGAAGGTTCTTACACTTATGCAAAGCCCATTGAGAATGGAAAAAGTATATATGTATTATCTGCGGAAGAAGCCCAGGCCTTACAAATGGCTCAGCTTAAAAATCAGAAAAAGAAATTAGACTAAAGAATAACAAATACCTCCATGGAAACACTATACATGGAGGTGTTTTTATGATTGTAGCGATTGCAAGAGGTTTAGAGGGGTTCAAAGAAAAATTAGAGCAAAGAGGTTATCAGGTGGTCTATGAAGATGAGTACTCCTATCCGGTGGATGCATACATATACATCAACCATCCCAATTGGATGGAATTTAGTGATGAGATAAGACCGGAACTCACATCTTCCATAGAAAAAAGATCCCAGCATAAGCATCAAGGCGTACTGATTATCAATGCACAAAATAAAAGTATAGATGAAATAGAGCAAATTTTAAACAACAGGGTATATTCTCCATTATTTTAATAAAGTGATAGAAGCCATATTCCCTTTATTAGGCGAAATTCTAATAAGCCTAATTAAAGGGAATTTTTATATGTTTAAAATTCATACTATTATTTGGAAAAATAGAATTTTGTTGAAACATGCATAAAAATGTTGTATCATTTAATATGAAAATGGCTTACACATCACTATAGTCAAATGGCACGTTTATCTATAAGCTTTTTTATATTTATTATTTTTTTTTTGATTATGGATGCACAAAAT
>JAAYMW010000121.1 GCA_012521175.1 Candidatus Epulonipiscium sp. | reverse complement strand
ATTAATTGAGAAAACACCAAATGTAAAATGGGCAATTATTGCCTTATCTTTATTTGCAGGCTTTATTTCTGCATTTGTTGACAACGTTGCCACTGTTTTAATGGTGGCCCCTGTGGCTTTAAACATATCAAAAAAACTCAAAGTTTCTCCTGTAGAGAGTATCATTGCAATTGCAGTTTCATCAAATCTTCAAGGAGCAGCTACCTTAGTTGGAGACACGACTTCTATACTTTTAGGCGGATATGGAAATCTTGACTTTTTAGACTTTTTCTTTTTTAGACAAAAACCCGGAATATTTTGGATTATCCAAGCAGGGGCAATATCAACTATATTTGTTTTAATATATTTATTTAGAAAATATACAAAACCGGTTAAAACTATGAGAAAAACAACTGTCAAAGATTATTTCCCTACCATTCTTCTTCTTGGAGTGATTATGCTATTAATTCTTGCTTCTTTCATACCGAATAAACCCAGTATAACTAATGGAATTATTTGTATAACATTGTTTTATATTGGTTTAGTAAAAAGCTATTACAAAACCAAAGACATAAACGTTATATTAAAAGCCTTAAGAGAAATAGATTATTATACTATTCTTTTATTATCTGGCCTTTTTGTTGTAGTTGGAGGAATAAAAGAAGCAGGGGTTGTTGAAGACATCAGTAAGATTTTTGTATCCATCAGTAATAATAATGTTTTTATCATATACACGCTTCTTGTTTGGGGATCTGTGCTTTTCTCAGCATTCATTGATAATATTCCTTACGTTGCAACAATGCTGCCTGTAACGGCTGGAATTGCAAAAATGTTAAATATAGACCCGTATATTTTATATTTTGGTTTGCTTTCAGGAGCAACTTTAGGAGGAAATCTAACACCAATTGGTGCTTCAGCAAATATTACAGCACTTGGGATTCTTAGAAAAAACGGGTATGAAGTAAGTACTAAAGAGTTTATGAAAATCGGTGTGCCTTTCACTTTAACGGCAATAACCGTTGGCTATCTAATGATTTGGCTTATATGGAGCTAATATACATAAGAATGACTCTATTCATTGACTCTTAGAACCATTTAGGCTACGATTAAAGTTGGGAAATCAAATCATCAGCTATTATGATAATACGAATAATGAAAAGCAATAACGAACAATGAAATATATCTGGATGAACTGATACTTTATTGTTATGATGTTAAAAGAGGAAACGGCACCTGGATAAAATGAAACATACTAAATAAAAGGGGTAATGTTATGATCAGAGTAGTAGTAGCAGATGATGAAGAGAAAGTTTATCAATTAATTTGCTCTCTCATTGATTGGAAAGCTTTGGATATGGAGATTGTTGGAGTAGCTCATAATAGTATTGAGGCATTAGAACTTATACAATCACTCCATCCTGACATCATGATTACTGATATTCGTATGCCAGGATATGACGGTTTAGAGTTGATTAATCGAGGAAAGCAGATAAAAAACGGTATAGAATTTATCATAATTAGTGGCTACAACCATTTTGAATATGCTCAAACTGCAATAAAATATGGCGTAAGCGATTATTTATTAAAACCCATAAAAAAGAATGGATTGGCAACCCTTTTTTGGACAAAATTACTCCGAACAAGAAATTACTTTAACTACAGTTCTTATCCAGCTGATTTCAGAGT